>NZ_JBMFOO010000022.1:7437-31452 GCF_049969575.1 Thermodesulfovibrio sp.
GAATGTTTTCCTCTTCCATTTCGTTCATGCTCAATTGATGATATTCATTTTTTGTTTTTTTTGCAGGAATGAAGACAGCTAAGGAGTTGTTTAAGGCGAGTTTTGATACAGCATCATCTACTTTATTGGTTTCTACACAGACATTTAAAATTACTTTATAAGAATCTCTATCTTTCCATTCTTTTTTTATGTTGTATTTTGATATAACTCCCTCAGTTTTTTTGACAATTGCATCATCTACAAGGATAAAGTTTTGAACCACTGTTTGAGCTTTTATTTTTATACCAGCTACCTGTTCAACGGCATTCCATTTTGCTCTTGATATTGCCTCAGCTTTTGCTGATGGAATATCATTGCCTGTAATTGCTGCATCTCCTTCAGAGTCAACGCATTGAATTTTTGCTTCAGCATAGCATGTGAAAAAAATCATTAAAAAAATGATAAAGATAGAAGTTTTCATTTTTCCTCATAAAAACTACAGGGCTCAATATGTGGTGATATCAGGAAAAAGCCTTCCTCTTCCTTTAATATCCCTTTAAACTTCAAAACCTTTAATGCCTTTGTAATGGCTTCTCTTGAAGCACCTGTACAGGAAGCAAGTTCTCTATGAGTGATCTTTTTGATTCTTATCAATCCATCTCTGGTTTTCTCTCCTTCCTTTTCAGCAACGTTCATGAGAAATTTTATGATTCTCCTGCTAACATCCAAAAATGCCATCGCACCAAGCATTTCATCGGTCATCCTTATTCTTTCAACAAGAGCAGAAAGAAGAGAGATAACAATCATAGGATTATTTTTGAGTAATTTTAGAAAATGCTCTCTTTTAAGCACTCCAACAACAGAATCCTCAATAGCAATAATTGTTGCTGAACGAGGTCTACCATCAAGAAGACTTAATTCTCCAAAGAAATCACCTTTTTTAAAAATATTAAGAATGAGTTCTTTCCCATCCGAATCTAAGAGACAGGCTTTAACTGCACCATCAAGAATAATGTAAAGATCAGTACTTTCATCAGATTGATAGAAGATAATTTCTCCCTTCTTTACTCTGTATATTTTAAAACCCTTAGAAATAAGAGTTAGATGTTCATCAGAAAGACTTTGAAAAATAGGAATTTCTTTTAAAATTTGAAGAATATCAATATTTGACATACTCCAGTTTATCAAAACATTGTAAAGGAGTCAAGAGAGCGAACTTCCAAAAATTACTTAAGAGAGAAGGAAGGGGTAAAAGTAAGCAGAAAGCTATTGATTTCACCCATGATAGATAATGCGGGGTTTGTCTTAACCTCTGGGATAGAGGTATATGGTTATCCAGAAGAAGTAGAGTTTAAAGAGATCCGGTTATCATAATATTTCTTCATTTACTTTCAAAAGTTAATGTGAAAATTACCTTGCAATCATTGTCATAAAGCATTATAATTTGAAAAAAGCCTTAGGAGTGTGTTATGAAAAAGCCTTTGTTTGCTTTATTTATTGTTTTATTTATTGCTTCCTGTGCTACCATGCCCGAGGTAAAAAAAGAGAGTCATCAAACAGAAATATCAGAGGAAGAGCTTCCAAAAACAGTTGCCATTCTTCCCTTTGAAAATAAAACAGAAGAGCTTGGAATAGCAAACCAGGTAAGAAAAGCCTTTTACAATCACTTTAGCTCTAAGCCTTACAGGGATATTGAACTGAGCATTGTTGATGAAAAAATAATTCAGCTTGAAAAATCAAAGGGCAAAAATATTCTTGAAATTCCACCAAAGGAGATATGTGAGGCTCTTGGATGCGATGGATTGATTTATGGTAGAGTTACTGACTACAAAAAAATTTATGCAGTTGCCTACTCACAGCTTGGCATAGAAGCTGAAGTCTGGATGATAAATACAAGGACAGGAAAAGAGGTTCTCAGACTGAAAGACTCTGTCAGATACCATGAGGGTGGAATTCCACTTTCTCCATTAAGTGCGGTCATGACAGCAATATCAACAGCAATGAACATAAGGGATATTCAACAGGTAAGAATGCTCAATGAACTTTGCTATAAATTCAATGAAAAAATTCCTTCACCATCTGGCATTGTTGAAGAAAGACCTGTAATTAAAGAGGTTATTACAAATGCCAAGGATTCTCCCTTTGGTAAAGGGAAGATCATAAAGGTTGGTTTAGAAGGAGACAGAGGAATGGTTGCCAGCTTTGATATTGGTAACTTTAAAAGAGGCATACCAATGAAAGAAACTCAGCCTGGAATTTATATTGGTGAATATGTTGTTATGCCCGATGATAATGTAAAAGAGGTTCCCATAATTATATCATTAAGAAAACCAGGCGGGTATGAAACTCAATGGATTGATGTAAGCGGATTTATTACAATTGACACAACAGCACCTCCTCAGGTAACAGGATTAAGGGCTAAAGGCTTTCATGATAGAATAGAAGTCTCATGGCAAGCTCTGAAAAATATCCCTGACTTAAAAGGCTATAAAGTTTTAAGAAGTGAACAACCACTTACAGGATTTCAAGAAATTGCAAGGGTTGAGCTTAATCTCTTTGAAGACAGAGCATTGGAGCATGGAAAAGTTTATTACTACAGGGTCATTGCATATGATACTGCGGGAAATGAATCGGAGATACAGGATGCTGTAAAAGCTTCTCTCACAACCAGACAACCACAGATAATCTCAGGAACAATTGAAAAAGATACAGTTCTTTCCGGAATTTATATTGTTAAGAATAGCTTTAGAATACCCAAAGGTTTAACACTAACAGTTGAGCCTGAGACAAGAATAATGTTTCATGAAGATTCTGAACTTATTGTTGAAGGCAAGATTGTCATAGATACAAAGGATGCTTCTGTGGAGTTTATTTCAGCTACTGATAAAAAATGGAGAGGGATAGCTGTTAAAGAAGGAGAGGTAAACATAAACGGATTCAGGCTCAAAAATGCACATACGGGATTGATTTTAAATTCAGCCCGTGGTTTTGTTGAAAACGGAGTAATAACTGATTGTGATACAGGGATTTTAATATCAGGAATGCCCTCTGCCTCAATTAAAAATTCAACAATTTCAGGAAATAAAATAGGAATTGAACTCGTAAGAACCTCTTCTGCAATTTCCATGAACACCATATTCCAGAATGAGACAGGTATTAAGATTAACGAATTTTCGGGCGATTTAAAGGATAACAACATTTACGATAACAATGTGAATATTTCCTCAGAAACAATTTTAAAGATTGCGGCAAATTACTTTGGTTCGATAAACATTGATGAGATGAAGCTCAAAAATATTCAGGTAAGCAGTG
Organism: Thermodesulfovibrio sp.; assembly: GCF_049969575.1. Taxonomy (NCBI): domain Bacteria; kingdom Pseudomonadati; phylum Nitrospirota; class Thermodesulfovibrionia; order Thermodesulfovibrionales; family Thermodesulfovibrionaceae; genus Thermodesulfovibrio; species Thermodesulfovibrio sp. The sequence continues at coordinate 10,729 of NZ_JBMFOO010000022.1, forward strand.
TCTATAATCTTAGAATTCCTGAGGGAAAAGTTATAAATGCCATTGCAAATCCCTATTCAACTCTTTCTCAGCAAGAGAGGCAGAAAAAGGCAACAGAATTTGTTATTGAAGGAGGAAACTACTTCAGACAGAGAAACTATGGAAAAGCTGTAACACTTTTTGAAGAGGCACTTAAAGCCCAGCCAACTGCAGAGGTTTATTATTATATTGCTATCTGCTATCAGGAGATGAGAGAAGATGAAAAGGCTTTGAATTATCTTAAAGAGGGAGTGGAAAAATTTCCAAAAGATTCAACACTGCAAAGATCCCTTGGTTTAATGTATTATCAAAGGGGCATGGAAGATGAGGCAAAAAGGGTATTTGAAGAGGTTCTGAGACTTAATCCAGAGGACAGACAGATAAAATTTTTAATGGAAAGACTAATAATTAAATAATTCAGGAGGTTAAAAATGAAAAAATTAGTTTTGGCAATTTTTTTAATCGGACTGATGTTTACATTTGCTTCATCAGGTTTATCAACAACAAAATCCTTTGAGCAATCTAATTCATGCAATATTAACTCAGAAAATACTCTTCTCGCAGAAGCGGCAAACTGCTCTCAATGGAGTCTTCAACCAAATGGTTGCTATGAAAGGGTATGTTGCTGTGATAAAAATGGACAACATTGGTGTGAAAGATGTTGTCCTGATAAAAATGGCAAATGCGTTGCCTATAAAGTAAAGTGCTAATTATTTAATTAAAGCTGTTCAATAAAGATTAAATCTTATTTTGTCATAGCAGGTGACATGTTCTGAGCCCTTTAATTAAGCTCAAAGTAAACTCTGCGAGAGTGAAACCAAAGACATAGAAAAACTAAGATTTAAGAATTGGAAAGAATCAGTCTTGAAAATTTTTTTATTAGCAATCTTAAAGTAGCTAAAAAAATTTTTTAAAGATATACTTTAATAAAGATGGCAAAATTTACTTTAAGTATTAAGTGGCTTACTGTACTGGTAATGATAGCTCTGGCTACAGGCATTGCCATAACCAATTATTTAGTTTCTTACCATCTTTATGAGCAATATCTCATTCATCATATGAAAACAGTTTCATCTTTTTTTAAAGGAGAAGTTGAGAAATTAATGAGTCCTGTTGAAACTTTTCTTTATAACATTCAGGCTCTTGTTTGCTGTAAAATTTTAAACTTTAATGACATTGAAAAAACCAATAAATTTCTGATGGATTTTATGAAAAAGTATCCCTATGTAACATCAATAAATTACGGAGATGGGAAGGGAAATGGCTATCTTATTTTAAATGATAGAGACAAATGGCTTAACAGAATTAAAAAAGCAGAAGACCGAGGATATGTAGTATGGAATACTCTCAACAATGATGGAGAAATAATAAATAAAAGACGAGTTAAGGATAATTACGATCCACGAAACACACTCTGGTATAAACAGGCACTTGAACGCAATGATATTCAATGGAGTGAACAGTATCAATTCAGGACAACAAAAAACCCTGGAGTTACAGCTTCTTTACTTTTGTGTGGTAATTCAAAAGAAGTTGTTGGCATTGATTTAATGATAAAGGATATCTCTTCGTTTTTATATAAAGCCAAAGAGATGCTTCATCCAGAAGTAAAGCTTTATCTTATCTTAGACAACAAGTACTTAATAGCTTTTATTGATGAAATTACTCCTAAGCCAGGAAAAATTTATAAAGTTAATAAGGACCAGTTCCCTCTACTCTACCATGCCCTGTATTCAGGAAAAGATAAAATCAGTTTTCACAATCAAAAATGGTTCGTAAAAATAGAAAATTGGAACATGAAAAATAGAAAACTTTCTCTTGTAACAATGACACCAGAGATAGTCATTAAAAAAAGCCTATACATTCATCTCTTTTATCAGATTTTTACTTCTCTGGTTCTTATTTTTTTCGTGCTCCTTTATATTACAAAAAAATACATAAATCCCATAATTGAGATTTCAGGACAGACAGCTTATCTTGGATTTAAAGAGATATACCTTGAAAAATATTCTCAAAGAACAGATGAAATAGGATATTTAAGCAGAGCCATCTCTTTTGCTTCGTTAAAAATCCTTAAGACAAGAGAAATGGAAAGAAAAATGGAAGAATTTCACTATTTTGAATCTGTAAGGCGTGCTCTTGGTGAAGCAGTGCACAGATTTAAGGATTTAATCAACATAATTCATGGATTTGCCAGTATTGCTCAGCCAAAAGTATCAGAGGAATTTGTTAGAAATGCCTTTGACCAGATAATTAATGCATCAAAAAGGGCGATATATCTTTCAAAAGAAATCTTAAATGTTACAGGTGAAAGAAAATATGAGATGAAGGTCTTTGATTTAAATTCTCTGATTCAGTCAATGAAAACAAAGATAAATGCTACTGTTGAAGACCATATTAATGTAGTTTACGAATTATCAAGCATTCCCCTCATGGTTAAGCTTGATATTCAAGCCTTTGATGAAGTTTTAACTCACTTAATACTCAATGCCCGTGATGCCATGCCAGAAGGAGGAACAATAACAATAAAAACAGAGGCTGCTTCTCTGTTAGATAAAGAGTTTGCAGTTTTATCTGTAATAGATTCTGGAATTGGTATGGATGAGGCAACTCAGAAAAGAATATTTGAACCTTTTTTTACCACGAAAGGAGACAAGAGCATAGGACTTGGGCTTTCAATTGTTTATAAAATTATAAAAGGCCACGAAGGATTTATTGAAGTTGAAAGTGAGGTAGGTAAGGGAACAACCTTTAAAATTTATTTTCCCTTAATTAAGGATGTGGCAAGCCTAACAGCTTCTTCTGCTGAATAACATTCTATTATTCCAGGTATTTTCCATGTTTTAAGTCCTATGACTTTTTTACCAGTTTTTAATGCCAGAGCTATCTCACTGAGAGTGCCATACTCACCGCCAATGGCAATCAATACATCAGAGGCTCTCACTATAAGAGCATTTCTCATCTCTCCCAAGCCTGTAGGAATTGGAATTTTCACATAGGAATTGGCATCTTCTTTTTTAAGTGTTGGCAGTATTCCTACTGTAATGCCTCCTGCCTGAAAGGCTCCCCTGCTTGCTGCCTCCATTACTCCTCCTAAACCACCTGTAATAACAGTAATACCTTCCTTTGAAAGAAGTCTTCCTACCTCTTCTGCCAGTTCTAAAAGTTCTTTATCTGCTTTCCCTGCTCCAATGACTCCAACTGTTTTCATTTTATTTCAACCACTGTTACAGCATCTCCTCCTTCTTCAGCATTGCCCTTTCGGAAGCTTTTTACTGCAGGATGTTCCTTTAAGTAATCTCTTACAAAATCTCTTAAAATACCCTTCCCGATTCCATGAATAATAATTCCTGATGACGCCTCACTTAATGACAGTTTATTTAAAAATTTTTCTATAAGGGGAACTGACTCATCAACTCTTAAACTCCGAATGTCAAGCTTTGTAGTAATCTCCTCATCCTGCACAAAAGAAATATTCGATTTTTCTTCTTTTTGCTCTGGATTAATCTTTTCAAGCTCATCAATTTTTGCTTCTACAAACATTTTATCTGTCTGAATCTTTACTTTTTTATCTTCAATAAAAGCCACCTTTCCTGTAAGCCCGAGAGTTTTTACTCTTACAATATCACCAATCTGAATATTTTCAGGCACTCTTATTTCCTGAGACAGTAACTTTTTTGAGAATTCTGAAATTTTAAGAGATATTTCTTTAAGTTTTTTTCTATCTGCTTTTTTAGCTTCCTCATAAAGAATATTAACCTCTCTTTTCAATTTCATGAGCATATTATGAGCCTCTATTTTTGCCTCTTCAATGATTTTTCTCTTTTTTTCATAAGCAAGAGAAATCTCTTTTTCTAATTTCTCCTTTTCTGCAATGATGCTGTTTTTGATTTTTTCAATTTCATCAATTTTTTTATTATATTCAGCTTTAGCTTCTTCAAGCTCCTTCAAAAGTTTATAGATTTCTTTGTCCTGAGAGCCTTTTAATTCGTAAGCTCTCTTAATAAGCTTCTCAGGAAAACCATATTTTTGAGCAATCTGAAAGGCATAAGAAGGAGCTAAACTGCCAATGCTTAATTTATAAAGGGGAGACATGGTTTTTTCGTCAAAGAGCATAGAGGCTATTTCTATGTCTTCATTGGTTGTCGCAAAAATTTTAACTTTACTTAAATGGGTTGTCGCGAAGGTAAAAACTCCTCTGTCTTTTAAATCTTCAAGGATTGCACATGCCAAGGCAGAGCCTTCCTCAGGATCAGTATTTGTGCCTATTTCATCAAGAAGAACAAGACTATCAGAATTAGCCTCTTCAACTATTTTTTTGAGAGTTACTACATGCAAGGCAAAGCTTGAAAGATGCTCTTCAATAGAGTCTCCATGATAGAGGTCAACATAAATAGTTTTTACAAAAGGAATTGTGGAGGAAGGACTGGCAGATATGGGAAGTCCAGAGATAGCCATTGCAGTTAGAAGTCCTATTGTCTTCAGTGTTACAGTTTTGCCTCCTGCATTTGGTCCTGTAATTACAAGAACTTTTTTATTCCTCAGTTCTATCTGAAGAGGCACAACATCTCTGGAAAGCATCAGAACAGGATGTCTTGCATCAATTAGATTTATCATGATTTCTTTACTGAGTTGAGGAGCATGAGCATTAAATTTTCTGGAAAATTTATATATTGAAAGCATTTTATCAAAATAAATGAGTAATTTAAATTCTCTTTCAAGGGCATCACTGATTTGATGAATCTCAAAAGAGAGCTCCTTAAGTATTCTTGTTTCTTCAACTCTCTGTTCAATTAAAAGCTCTTCCAGTTTCTTGGATAAAGGCGTGATTTCAGCGGGTTCTATAAAAGCTGTTTCCCCTGAACGAGATATATCATGAACAATTCCTGCAACCTGTCCCTTTGAATCCATCCGAACAGGTATAACCCATCTGTTGTTTCTTTTTGTGATAAATCTGTCCTGAAGAAAAACCTGTATGTTTGGCCTGTTAATTATTTCTTCAAGCTTTTGTTTTATTCTTTCCTCTGTTATTTTTATCTGTTTTCTTATGTAATTCAGATACGCAGAGGCTGTATCAAGAATATTTCCCTCTTCATCAACGGTATTTTCAAGTATTTCAAGAAGATATGGTTGACCGATGGATAAACTGGTTTTAAGAATACTTTCTATTTTATCTCTTAAAAAAGGATAGTTTAAAAACTCATCAAGAAAAGGGGCTACTTTATCCAGAACTCTCAGAACCTTTAAAAATTGAGTTAACTCAGATGATTCAAAAATAGCTCCTTCTTTCTTTGCTCTATCAAGTAATTCAGAAATATCAGGGAAAAAAGATATTGGGAGCTCTTTTCCCTGATCAAGATATTTTTTTATTTCTTCAAATTCCTTAAGCGCCCTTTCTGCTTGTTCAAAGTCATCAAAAGGAAAAATCGCTTCAATAGCTTTTTTTGTAGCTGAGGAACTAGCAAACTCTTCTATTAAACTCAGAATTTTATAAAAATCTAAGTCCAGAAGAGCCTTTTTTTCAATCAATCAAGCTTCTCCAGAAGCTTCTTCTTTTTCTCATCAATTACTTTTGTAAGTTTTTCAATCTGATTTAAAATCTCTTTTTTAGCATCCTCTCCACGCTCTTTAATATCTTTGACTTTCTCTTTCAGCATTTCTGAGAATTCTTCAATCTCTTCATAAAGCTCTTCCGCTGCTCTGACAGTTTTTTTCTTAAGCTCTTTAGCTTTCTTTTTAATTTCTTTTCTTGTTTCTTCTCCTGACTTTGGTGCATAAAGAAGCGCAAAGGCTGCTCCAATTACCCCTCCTAAAAGAAACGCTGCTAAAATTTTGCCTTCCTCTCTCATTTTCGTCCTCCTTGATGTATTTGTTTAATTTTAACAAATTTTTATTGTATAATTAAAAAAAAACGGAGGTGGCTTATGCTTTCAAAAATACCTTTCTCAATGGAAAAATTAGAACAGGGAGACATTACCAGAGAAATTTTAAGAATAGGGCTTATTGCAGAGCTTGATGCTATCAATCTCTATGAACAACTTGCTTCATTAACAGATGATGAAAAAATTAAAGCTGTTTTTCTTGACATTGCAAGAGAAGAAAAAACCCATGTAGGTGAATTCCTCACTCTTCTCCTTATGAATGATGAAGAACAGGAAGATGAGCTTGAAGAAGGAAAAGAAGAAGTTGAGGAATTGTTTGAGGAAGAGGAAGAATAGTTAAAAGGGTTTTATAATTATCAAAGCGTATATCAAGTAAAAAGAACCTGAAAAAATTAAAGTAAGAGGGGAAATCTTTTTTCTTATAAAGATTTCCCCTAAAATTATTGCTCCTGATAAAATTGCCAAAGAAGCGCTCAATAGAGCATAACCAGTAATACTCCAGTCTGTAAAAATAATCCCCACAGATACTGGAAAAGTTGACTGAAAAACCATTGCACCAGTTACATTTCCCATTGCGAGAGTATCTCTTCCTTTAAATGTCCATGTTACAGAGTTAAATTTTTCAGGAAGCTCAGTTGCAACTGGAGCAATCAAAAGAGCAAATAAAAGAGGATCAAATCCTATCTTTAGAGAAACATGCTCAAGCGTAGAGACAAATCCATGAGCACATTCAATCATTATAAAAAGAGCAAGTAAAACCTGGGCAACCGACAACAAAGTCTCAAATCTTTTTATTGGCAGAACTTTTCCAAAAATTTTATCAAAATAAAGTTTTTCCTCATGTAAAATTCCTCCACTTTCACTTTTAAAGGTCACATAAAGATAGGCAATATAACAAAAAACAAGTAAAAAAGCCACTACAATATGTTGTTTTATAAGCATTGGAAGAAAAATTCCTGATGAATACATAATAAGAAAAAAAATTAAATCTCTCTTTATTGTAGGAATTTCTGCTTCAAAAACAAAAGCTCTCCTTTTTGAAATGTATCCAGAAAGAACTGTCAATCCTATCAATAAAAATGCCAGAGTAGAAAGCATAAAAGGCGCACCCAGAATTGCGCCAATGCCAATGCTATGGCCTGCCTCTCCTTTATGTAATAATATTGCAACCAGAGGTAAAATTGTCTCAGGAAGAGCTGTTCCCACTGCAGCAAGTATGCTTCCTGTAACTGCCTGACTAAGGGAAAGCTTTTTCCCGAAGACTTCAACTCCATTTGTAAAAATTTCCGCACTTAGTAGTATCAACATTAGATTAAAAAGTAGTAGAAAAATATCTGCAGTCATGCTTAAAATTATAATCTAAAGTTTTATTTCTTAACAAGGAGAAGTAGATGGAAAAATTTAAGCTATCTTTACAATTAACAGACAATGCAATAGAAGTTTTAAAAAGAAGGTATCTTAAAAAAGATGAAGAGGGCAAAATTATAGAAACACCAGAGGAATTATTCCATCGTGTAGCAACAGCAATTGCTCAAATAGACGCAATTTACGGCAAATCTGAAAAAGATGTCAATAAAACAAAAGAGGAATTCTACGAGCTTATGACAACACTTAAATTTTTGCCAAACTCTCCTACTTTAATGAATGCTGGAACTCCGCTCGGGCAACTTAGTGCCTGTTTTGTCTTACCAGTGGAAGACTCTATGGAAGGAATTTTTGATGCAGTAAAGTATGCTGCGATCATTCATAAATCAGGAGGAGGAACAGGTTTTAGTTTCTCTCGTCTCAGACCCAAAGGAGATGTTGTAGGCTCAACAAAGGGAATAAGTTCAGGTCCTGTATCATTCATGAGTGTTTTTGATTCTGCAACAGAAGCAGTAAAACAGGGCGGTCGTCGTAGAGGAGCTAATATGGGACTTCTAAGAGTTGATCATCCTGACATCGTTGAATTTATAAAATGTAAAGATGACCTTACAAAATTTACTAATTTTAATATCTCTGTTGGTCTCACTGAAGAGTTCATGAAAGCAGTTATAAATGATGAAGAATATGATCTTATAAATCCAAGAACACTGCAAACTGTAAAAAGGCTTAAAGCAAAAGAAGTTTTTGATCTTATTGTGCACCAGGCATGGAAAAATGGTGAACCAGGCATTGTTTTCCTTGACAGAATTAATGCTACAAATCCAACACCTGAGCTCGGTGAAATTGAAGCAACAAATCCCTGCGGAGAACAACCTCTTTTACCATATGAGTCCTGTAATCTTGGATCAATAAATCTTGCAAAGATGGTTAGAAACAACACTGTTGACTGGGAAGTTTTAAGAAGCACCGTATGGAAGGCTGTTCATTTCCTTGACAATGTAATTGATGCAAATAGGTACCCCTTAGAAATCATAGAAAAGAATACAAAGGCAAACAGAAAAATAGGGCTCGGAGTAATGGGCTGGGCTGATATGCTTGTTCAGTTAAAAATTCCTTACAACTCAAAGGAAGCTCTCAGTTTGGCAGAAGAGTTGATGAAGTTTATACTTCAAGAAGGAAGGAATGCTTCTCAAGAACTTGCAAAAGAAAGAGGAACCTTTCCTAACTATCCCAAGAGCATTTATTACGGAAAAATGCCTTTAAGAAATGCCACTATTACAACAGTGGCACCTACAGGAACACTGAGCATAATTGCAGGATGCTCTTCTGGAATTGAACCTCTTTTTGCAATATGTTTTGCAAGAAATGTGATGGATGGAACACGTCTTGTAGAAGTTAATCCTTATTTCAGAAAAGAGATGGAAAAATTAGGACTCTGGTCTGATGCTTTAGCTGAAAAGATAGCTGAAACAGGTTCAATTCAGGAAATTAAAGAAATTCCTGAGGAGATTAAAAAAATATTCGTTACAGCTCATGAAATCTCTCCATCTGAACATATTCGCATGCAGGCAGCATTTCAACAATATGTTGACAACGCAGTCAGCAAAACAGTAAATCTTCCAAATCATGCAACAGAGGAAGATGTAAGAGAAGTTTACCTTCTTGCCTATCGTCTTGGATGTAAAGGTGTTACTGTTTACAGAGATGGCTCAAGACAGGGACAGGTCATCCAGAAGACTAAAACAGAAGCTCAAAGCATTCCTTTAACTCTTAAACCAAGAAAAAGACCTGAGGTTCTAAAAGGAGTTACAAGGCTGATGAAAACAGGCTGCGGAAATCTTTATGTAACAATAAATAAAGATGAGGAAAGCAAACCCTTTGAAGTTTTCACAAATATAGGTAAAGCAGGTGGATGTGCTGCTTCTCAGGCAGAAGCAATTGGTAGACTTATATCTCTTGCTTTAAGAAGTGGTATTGAACCAGAGGAGATAATAAAACAGCTTAAAGGAATATCCTGTCATGCTCATGTTTGGTGTAGCAGTGGCAAAATTACAAGCTGTTCAGATGCAATTGCAAAGGCAATAGAAGCCGAAATAAGAGAAAGTTCACATAGCAAAATGGGTGATTCAAAAGCTTCAGGTGATTCAGTAGCTCAAAGGGTGAGTCAAAATTCAAAATTAACAGTTCAAATTTCAGATGATGAAGCAGCTCATTATGGAGCATGTCCTGAATGTGGAAGTGCACTTTCTTATGAAGAAGGATGCGTTATCTGTCACAGTTGTGGATTTACCAGATGTAGCTGAGATAAAATAAAATTAAGGATTCAAGCACCTGCGAGTGATTTAAAATTTATGAAAACACAGAGAAAGTTAATAATAGTTGGAGACAGAGTTCTTATTGAACCAGATGAGAGAATGGAAACACGGGCAGGACTCTTTTTACCTCCTACTGTAAAAGAAAAAGACAAAGTTCTTGGTGGAAGAGTTATAAAAGTGGGACCAGGTTATCCTGTGAATGACATCTCAGTTGTGCTTGAAGAACCATGGAAACAGACAAACACTGAACCCATAAGATACATACCCCTTCAGGCTCAGGAAGGTGATTACGCACTTTTTCTTAAAGATGCAGGAATTGAAATAGAATTTGAGGAAAAAAAGTATCTAATTGTGCCCCATTCTGCAATTCTTGCCCTTATAAGAACTACAATTGTAGAGGATGAAGATGATAGAGGATTTTAAATCAACTGATACATGGCGAGTATTTAGAATTCAGTCAGAACTTGTTGAAGGCTTTGAAACACTTCATGGAATAGGACCTGCAGTTTCAATATTTGGAAGTTCCAGATTAACAGAAGAAAGTTTTTATTATCAAGAAGCCTTCAAGACGGCAAAACTACTCAGTCAAGCAGGATTTTCAATAATTACTGGAGGCGGTCCTGGCATCATGGAAGCCGCCAATAAAGGTGCAAAACTTGGCAAAGGAAAATCAATAGGCTTGAATATTGAGTTGCCTCATGAACAGTATCCTAATAAATATCTTGATATTTCTTTAAACTTCCGTTACTTCTTTGTTAGAAAGCTCATGTTTATAAAATACTCTATTGGATTTATTATCTTCCCTGGCGGATTTGGAACTTTGGACGAACTTTTTGAAGCACTAACCCTTGTTCAAACAGGTAAGATTCTTTCATTTCCTATAATTCTTTATGGCGCTGAATACTGGAAAGGGCTTCTTGAATGGTTTAAAAATTCACCTAAGAGCATTGGTGCAATAAGCCTTGATGACTTTAAATACTTTGAAATTATTGACAATCCTGAGGCAGTCTCCAGTTATCTTAAAAACTATCTCACAAAGCTTGAAGTTCCTATACCGCCTCTTCATCACGAATGATACTGAAAAATCTCAAGAATTACAATAATCCACAAATAGAAGAAATTATAAAAAACGAGCATCTTCCTTTATACAGAGCAAAGCAACTTATTCACTGGATTTATAAAAAATTTGCCACTTCAATTTATGAAATCACAGAATTACCTAAATCGCTTAAAGAAAGTTTATCTAAAGAATACTATATTGGCAACATTAAACTGATTGAAAGAAAAATAAGTAAGGATAGCACTGAAAAATTTTTGTGGGAACTGGAAGATAAAGAAAAAATAGAGAGCGTGTTAATTCCTGACAGAAACAGACTCACGCTTTGCATATCAAGCCAGATTGGCTGTCCTCTTAAATGCAGGTTTTGTCTTACAGGCAGGATCGGATTTAAAAGAAATCTACATGCATGGGAAATAGTTGATCAGTTTATTCAGGTTAGCAGGTTAATAAAAAATGAAAATAAAAAAATCACTAATATTGTTTTTATGGGAATGGGTGAGCCTCTGCTGAATTTTGAAAATGTTGTTGAAGCATTGTGGAGATTTAAAAATTTAATTGAATTTTCACCACGAAGAATCACTATTTCAACTGCTGGTATCATTCCAGCGATTAAAGAGTTACCCAAGAAGGCTCCTTCAGTAAAGCTTGCAATATCCCTTAATGCGTCTGATGAAAAAACAAGAACCTCTATTATGCCAGTGAATAAAAAATATCCACTCCGTGAGCTTTTAAAAACACTTAAAGAATATCCACTAAAACCCAGAGAAAGAATTACCTTTGAATATGTCATGCTTAAAGGAGTCAATTCCTCTGAAACAGATGCTTTAAGGCTTGCGCAAATGCTTAAAGGAATACCATCAAAAATAAACCTTATACCTTTTAATCCATGGGAAGGATGTGAATTTAAAAAACCAGATGAATGGGAGGTACTTAAATTTCAGCAAATATTGATATCCCATGGCTATTCTGTGTTTATCAGAAAAAGCAAAGGACAGGACATTCTCGCAGCATGTGGACAGCTAAAAGCCCTCTATCTTTGTAGCACAGCTTCAACTATGCTTTAACTTCATCGTCTCCTTAATCATCAAAAGAAATTTTACATAGTCAAATCCAAAATTCATTAACTCTGTTTCGTCTTTCTTCATCTTTTCCACTCTTTCCTCAGAAACATCAAAAACCTGAAGAAATCTACTTTCAAAAACAAATCTTCTGAAAGCATCAATATCATAGCAAGCCATATAAAAAGCCTTAGCTTTCCTTTCATCAAGTCGCTCAGGTTTTAAATTTCTCTTAAAGAAAAGCTCCTTCCATCCTCTGTTCATATCATCATAAAGGTCAACTCCTTGATCCTTTCTCCATTCAGCCACTGTCCATTCTCTGTCTTCATTAAAGCCTTTGCAATGAGGCTCTTTAACAAAAAAATAATGTTCCTCTGTAATTCCATCTGTAAAGTCAAATTTTTTAAGAGACACCTGTCCTATAGGATAATATCTGCATGTAGCAGGCCTGTCTTCATAAACCGAACATCCTGCCTCACATAGAAAAGGGCAGGTTTTTTCTTCATCATCATTTTTATTCAAAAAAACAAATGGATAACCGCTCTTTGGTTCAATAAAAACATAGGTATACTTCATTAAAAACTCACCTGAAGAAATACCAAATCTATTTTTTAATCTCATTATGTCAAAGGGAGTTAGCATTATATCAATATTTTTACAACAGCTTTTGTAACAGGAAATGCCTGGATAACAGCGAAACTTAAACTTTGATTCTTCTGTAAGCTCCTCTGGAGCTATAGCATTAATGTTTAACATTATTCCTCCTCTTTAATTCTCTTTAATTATTTTTAAATAAACTTTTCTTGTTCTTGGTCCATCAAACTCACAGAAAAATATGCTCTGCCACTGTCCTAAAAGGAGATTACCATCTTCAATAAAAACAGTCACTGATGAACCTACGATTGTTGTTTTAATATGGCTGTCTGCATTGCCTTCCATGTGAAGATATCCTGCACCATAGGGTGCAATCTTTTTTAATGCATTGATGATGTCCTTTTTTACTGAAGGATCAGCCCCTTCGTTAATGGTTATGCCTGCTGTTGTGTGAGGAACATATAGGTAACACACTCCGTTTTTAATTCCACTGTCTCTAACAGTCTTTTCAACTTCATCTGTAATATCAACGAATTCTTCTCTTGAAGAAGTTTTTACTGTTAATGTTTTCATCACAGCTTAAGCCTCCTTATTCTTTCTACCGCTTCTTTTATTCTTTCCTTAGACTGTGTAAGGGCAAATCTTATGTATCCTTCTCCATATTCACCAAATCCCACTCCTGGTGTACATAAAACCCCAGCTTCCTTTAAAAGCTTTGCAACAAAGTCAATTGAATTTGTTCCACGTGGAACTTTCACCCACAGATAAAAGGTTGCCATAGGCTTTTTAACATCAAATCCTACGGCTTTAAGTCCTTCATATAGAATATCTCTCCTTTCTTTGAAAATATCTCTAATTCCTTTTAAAAAGCTATCATCTGTCTGAAGAGCAACTATACTTGCCTCCTGAATTGCCTGAAAAACACCAGAGTCAAGATTTGTTTTAACTTTACCAAGCCCGGAAAGAATATCTTTATTTCCAACAGCAAATCCTATTCTCCATCCTGTCATGTTATAAGTTTTTGAGAGAGAATGAAACTCTATGCCAACCTCCCTGGCTCCCTCTGTCTGCATAAAGCTGAGAGGCTTTTCTTCATAATAAACTTCAGAATAAGCTGCATCATGACATACAATAATATTATATTTTTTTGCAAACTCAACGACTTTTTTATAAAAATTTTCATCAGCTACAGCAGCCGTTGGATTGTTAGGGTAGTTGATAAACATAAGCTTTGCTTTTTTGCATACATCTTCAGGAATAATGTCAAGGTCTGGCAAAAATCCTTTCTCTTCTTTAAGAGGCATAAAATATGGAATACCTCCTGCAAACTTTGTCCCAACTGGATAAACTGGATATCCTGGATTGGGCACTAAAACAACATCTCCTGGATCAACAAAGGCAAGAGGAATGTGCCCAATGCCTTCTTTTGAACCAATAAGACTTAAAACTTCCTTTTCTGGATCAAGTTCAACATTAAACCTGGTTTTATACCAGTCTGAAACAGCTTTTCTGAAGGAAAACATTCCTTCATAACTTGGATATCTATGATGCTCTGGTTTTTCTACGGCTTTTTTCATTGCCTCTACAATATGGGAAGGAGTTGGAATATCAGGGTCTCCAATGCTTAAATCAATTAAATCTGCTCCCTTTGAAAGAGCTTCTCTTTTCATCTGATCAATTGCTGCAAAAAGATAAGGGGGCAAAGTTCTGATCCTTTCAGAGTACTGAATCTGCATAATACCTCCTGAATCATTGATTGTTTATTTAGTTTACAAAAAAATCAGTAATATTTCCAAATATTTTACCTGAACTTAAACTGTCCTTAGGTGCAAGGAATCTCTGAGAAATTCCAACATTAAAAAATATTGCTATTTTAAGACAAATCTTACAGGAAGGATGGCTCGGCAGGGGACTGGTTTACCATTTTTAGTGGCAGGTGAAAATTTTGATTTTTTTACTGCTTCAACAGCAGATTCTGTAAATCCATACGGAGCTCCTTGTATGACTTCAATGTTTATAAGTTCTCCCTTTTCATTAAGAGTAAGCCTTAAAATAACTCTTCCTTCCTTGCCAAGTCTTCTTGCAATCTGTGGATATACAGGAATTTCTCTGTGAATAAATTTTGGACCATAAGCTGTTCCAAATTCTGTATCAATCACTCCAGTTTTTTCTGTTGTTGAATGATCTGCAGAACTCAAACTGCCTGAACCTGTGGTTGCTGTAGTTTGATTTGATGATGCAGGCTCAATAACCATAGTTTTTTCTGTTTTAGAATTATCAACTGGCGCATCCTTCTTAGATTCAACAGTTGATTGTTTTTTCAATAAAGGCGCAAATGCTTTCCATGTTTTTTTGTGAGGCACATTAGGCATGCTTAAAGTTTCATGACTTTTTTGTAACTCTTCATTTATTATGAAAATTTCAACTGCCTGGCGTTCCTGGTTTAACCTGGCAAAACTTGAAAGTGTAATAAAAAACAAAATATGTAAAAAAATAGACAGCAAAATGAAATACTGCAATTTATTTACATAAAGTATTTTCATCTCTTATCTGAAAAACTTTTTTAAAACAAAAAAGCCATGAAAGCTTACTGAACCTTCATGGCTTTAACTTATCCTTCAGGACAAGCTTGAAAATTTTAAAATATTTTCCAAATTCAGGTCAAATTTTATTCTGCATTATTTCTAAAAAAATCTTAACAACCTCTGGATCAAAATGAATACCTGATTGAGAAACAATATACTGCAAAGCTCTTTCTTTGCTCCATGCAGGTCTGTAAGGTCTTTCATTTGTTAAAGCATCCCATACATCTACCACTGCAAATATTCTTGCAGAAAGAGGTATTTCTTTGCCCTTAAGCCCTCTTGGATATCCTGAGCCATCCCATTTTTCATGATGATAAAGCGGAATTTCAAGAGCAGGCAAAAGATATTCAACGCGGCTGAGCATGTTATATCCGTATTCAGGATGTTTTTTCATAATTTCCCATTCCTCTGAACTTAAAGGACCTGGCTTAAGAAGAATATTATCAGGAATTCCAAGTTTTCCGATATCATGAAGCAAGGCTCCCCATCTCACATATCTAAGTTTTTCACCTTTTATTCTAAATTTTTCAGCAATTTTTACTGTAAGCTCTGTAACTCTTTGAGAATGTCCTTCTGTCTCCTTGTCCCTTAAATCAAGAGCAAAAGAAAGGGCTTCAATAGTTTGGTCATAAGCTAAAAGAAGATCTTCTTTTGCACTCTGAATCTCAGACAAAATGTTTGCATTTTCCACTGCTATTGAAATTTGTCCTGTCAATGTTTCTAAAAAATTAAACCACTCTTCATCATGATTTAATTTTTTTCTCTGAAAAAATTCAACTACTCCCAGAAGCCTTCCCTTGGATATCATTGGACAAACATAGTAGTCTTCAAAACCTTGCATTTGCATAAGCATTTTTCTTAAGGGTTCATCCATTTCTTGTTGGCTTACTTTTAAAATTTTTCTTTCTCTGGCTGCTTTTCCAGGAATAAACTGTCCTATTTTTATTCTCTGCTTTTTAAATTCATCATTTAATAAGCCTCTTTGAACTTTGAAATAAAGTTCCTGTGTTGCTTCATCAAAAACAAGGATGCTTACAGCATCTATATTCAATAAATTAACGGCTGCATTAATAAAGACATCATAGATAACTCTTATATCAAAGCTTGAAATTATTGACAGATCAATATTTCTTAAAGCTGTAATCTTATTCAATCTATCAATTGACTGCTCAAAGAAGAGAGCATTTCTGAAGGCAATACCAAGAATTTCACTAAAGGAGACAAAAGCTTCAATTATCTTAGAATTAAAAAAATTTTTCTTGTTAGCATATAAATTCAAAGCTCCAAAAACTTCTCCATCAGCTATAATTGGGAAAGAAGCTGATGACTTAAAACCATATTTTTTAGCAGTTGAAAGCCAAAGTTTATACTGAGATGATTCTATATCTTGAAGAACTTGATATGTTTTAAATCTTATTGCTTTCCCAGTAGGACCTGATCCGTATTCAGATTCATCCCATCTTACCTTTATCTTTCCTGGATATGGATGCTCAGGAGGATATTGAACAAAAACACTTACAGAGCCATCCTTCTGCTTTTTACCAATCCAGCAAAGCTTTAAATTGAGTTCTTCAACACAAAGTTTAGCAACAGCCTCTGTTCTTTCTTTAAGAGTTAAGCCTTTAATAACCTGCTTTGTTACTTTATAAAGAGAATTTAAAATTTTATTTGCTGTCATTGCGTCAACATTGTCAGCGCCTTCAACTTCTCAGGCATTCTTAAAAATGTTCCACGTGGAACATTAAAATTTCTTTCTCTTGTCTATAATTCTTACTGCCTTGCCAGGAACTCTTTGAATTGTTCCCTCTGGAACAACCTGAATTTTACTGTGAAAGCCTAAAAAGTCATACAATTCAAGATCAAGATGTTCAAGTTCTTTTTGTGTAATCCCATTGTCTGCTTTTTCGATAATAATTGTCATTTCATCCTTGCCTTTTACTGTTTCTATGACAAGCTGGTAATATGGAGAAAGACCTTTGTATTTAAGCAAAATCTGTTCAACCTGTGAAGGATAAAAATTAACTCCTTTAACCTTGAGCATGTCATCAGTTCTTCCTCGAATTCTGCTTACACGAACATGAGTTCTTCCGCAATCACATTTTTCATAAGATAAAATACTCGATATGTCTCTTGTGCGATATCTGATTAATGGCAATCCTTCACGAGTAAGAGTTGTTATAACCATTTCTCCTTCCTGCCCCTGAGGCAATGGCTCTCCTGTTTCAGGATGGATAATCTCAACAATATAATGGTCTTCCCATACATGAATTCCTGCCCGTGCAGGACAATCAATTCCAAGGCCAACTCCACCTGTTTCAGTAAGTCCAATTATGTCAAAGGTTTTTACTCCCATGTCATCTTCAATCCTGCGCCTGTATTCATCTGACCATGTTTCAGCACCAAGTATGGCAACTCTGAGCTTAGTTTCTCTAAAATCAAATCCAGCTTCACGAGCAACTTCAATAAGCCTTGCAGGATAAGAAGCAATTGCTCCTATAGCAGTAACTTCAAGCTCTTTAATAAGTTTAAGCTGCATTAAAGACCTTCCTGCGCCTGCAGGAACAATAAAACAACCAAGAAGCTCAGCTCCGTAGTGAAAACCAAAGCCGCCATTGAAAAGTCCAAAGGAAGGCATTATCTGAATTCTATCCTTTTCAGTAAGACCAGCACAACTGAGACACCTTGCCATTATCTCTGCCCATTGTGCAATGTCTCCTTTTGTCATTGCATTTATCACTGGAATTCCTGTTGTTCCAGAGCTCATATGCATTCTTGCACACTCTGAAACATCACGAGCTATATGTTCAAAGGGATAACAATCTCTTAACTCATCCTTTGTTGTAAAAGGAAGAAATTTTAGATCATCAAGGCTTTTTATATCTTCTGGCTCAATGTGTTTATATTTTTCCTTAAGTTTTGACTTTGAATTTTTAAGATATTTTAAAGTTTTTCTAAGTCCTGTAAGTTGAATTTTTTCGATCTCTTGTCTTGGTAGTGTTTCTTTTTCAAGATTGAACATATTCGCACCCCTTTATAAAGGATTTTTTATTTTCATCATCGAGAATACTTATAAAGTCATCACAACTGAATAATTTTGTTTTCTGAACAAATACTCCAAGCAGAAAAGTATTAACATAACGCACTGGCACAGAAGTCATTGCTTTTTGTATTTCTTCTTTGCTAAAAATGAAGATTTTATCACCAAAACTTCTTGCATAATCTAACAAATCCTCACTTAAAAGAATCACCATATCAGCACTGCCTCTTCTTACAGTCCCGCTCATTCCTTCACCTATTTTCATCTGAATCTCAACTACGCCACCCTTTTTAGCCATTCCCTTTATTTCTGTGGAGCGGACCATAACTGCCTTTTTAATTGCAGCTTTGGCAATCATCTTTGAAAAAAATATTACACCCTGTCCACCTTTTCCAACTATGACCAGTTTCATTGCAATTCATTCCAACCTTTAAAATAAACTATTGCCTTTGCAGGACATACATGAATACAACATCCGCAACCTATGCAAAGGATTTTATCAATCTCTGCCCTGCCTTCATCTTCATTAAAAATTATTGCAGGACATTCAAATTCTACGGTGCAAATTCTACATCCTTTACATAGTTCCTTAGAAATCTGAACATTATACTTTGGATTAGCACTAAGTCCTTCTTTTGTATTAATGCATGGATGCCTGAATACAATCACCGCAGGTTCTTTTTTCTTAAGAACTTTTTTTGCCTCCTTAAGAGTTTTTATTGAAATATCAAAATCATAGGGATCTACAACATGAACAAAGTTAACTCCTATAGCTTTTACAAGATTTTCAATAACAATTGGCATTACAGGCTCACCGGAAGAGCTGAATTCATCAGAGAGAGTCTTCTGATTTCCTGTCATAGCAACTGTTTGATTATCAAGAATTACAACTAAAAAAGGCACTCTATAGTGTACTGCATCAATTAATGGTGGAATGCCTGAATGGAAAAAAGTTGAATCACCAATTATTGAAACAACATCCTGCTCTTTCTGTCCCAGCTCAAAAGCTTTTCTGAAGGCAAAACCAAAAGAAATACTCGCTCCCATATTCAAAACTGTATCAGTAACTCCAAAATTAAGTGCAAGGGTGTAGCAACCAATGTCTCCAGCATATATTGCTTTTTTACCAAATACTTTTTTCACTGCAAAAAGAGCTGCTCTGTGAGCACAACCAGGACAAAGAGAAGGTCTCTTAAGCGGAGGGACAGTGAATGTTTTTCTCCTTTTAATCAAGCCAAATTTCTCAAGAATTTCCTCACAAACCTCTGGTGTAAGCTCTCCTTGCTTAGGGACAATCCCATTTCTTCTTCCCTCTGTATCAAGCTGTAACTCAATTAAAGGATAGGATTCTTCAACAGTAACAATGCGATTGAAATTTCTATTAAAATTAATCATTTCCTTTGACAAAGGATAGGGAATATCAAATTTTGCAAGAGTAACTTTGTCATTTAACCCATATTCTTCAATGAGTTCATAAAGATATGCAAATACAGCACCACTTGAAAGAATGAGAATGTCTCCACTGAAAAACAGCTGAGGTTTGTTTCTCTCTGCAATCTCATCAATTTTTTTGTTTAAAATCCTGTGAAGTTCGAGCCTTTGCTTTGGTGTTGCAGCAAATCTGCTTAAGTTTTTTGACCATTCTTTTGATGTTTTAAAAACAGGATTTAAATCCAACCCTACAACTTCTTCCTCTATCTGCACCACTGCTCTTCCATGAGAAATTCTTGTAGTGCTTCGGAGCATAACTGGTATGCTGTATTTTTCGCTTAATTCAATTGCTTTCTTTGCAAAATCATAAGCTTCCTCTACAGTTGAAGGATCTAAAACTGGAATCTTTGCTGCCATTGCCATAAAACGGCTATCCTGCTCTGTTTGAGATGCATGAGGACCAGGGTCATCAACACTTATTACTACAAATCCTGCTACTGTTCCAACATAAGCAGAATTCATAAATGGATCCATTGCCACATTAAGACCTACCTGCTTCATTGTGACAGCACTTTTTATATTTGCAAGGCAAGCTCCATAGGCTACTTCATAGGCTACTTTTTCATTAACTGCCCAGTCAACAAAGGCATTCAATGACTTCTCTTTAACAATATTTTGTGCTGTTGGAATTATCTCACTTGAAGGAGTTCCGGGATAGCCTGTGATAAATCTTACTCCAGCATGAATCAATCCATAAGCAATTGCTTCATTACCAGAAAGATACTGTTTCAACATCTTTATATAATAAGAAAAATTTGACTTCTCACGCAACAGTAGCAAACAACTTGAAAAACTCTGTAGAAAATTACTCTCTTAGGCGATTTTAAAGATTGGTAATAGTTCTTAACAAAGTAGAGTTTGCACAGCTGCAACTGTTTGAACTCGAAAGGGTGAATTTTGCAGCTGTAAAGTATGGTAAAATGTTTAAAGTAATCCTATGAAAACTACCCACAAAATAATCATCGGAGATTCAAGATGGATGAAAGAACTTCCAGATGAATCCGTGCATCTTATTATTACATCTCCACCATATTGGCAGTTAAAAGATTATGGGAATGGAAAACAGATAGGATTTAACGATACTTATGAAGAATATATAAACAATCTTAATTTGGTCTGGAATGAATGCTATCGTGTTCTACATAAAGGTTGCAGATTGTGTATCAATATCGGAGACCAGTTTGCTCGTTCGGTTTATTACGGAAGATATAAAGTAATTCCAATAAGGACGGAAATCATCAAGTTCTGCGAAAGCGCAGGCTTCGATTATATGGGTGCTGTAATATGGCAAAAAGTTACAACCTGTAATACCACAGGGG
>NZ_JBMFOO010000023.1:0-29842 GCF_049969575.1 Thermodesulfovibrio sp.
GAGAAGGTGGAAGAACAGTAGGTGCAGGTGTAGTTACAGAGGTGCTGGAGTAAAATGGACCAAAAGATCAGAATAAAATTAAGAGCTTATGATCACAGAGTTCTGGATCAGTCTGTTAAAGAAATAGTGGATACGGTAAAGAGGACAGGTGCAAGGATTTCAGGTCCTGTGCCTTTACCAACAAAGATAAGCAGATACACGGTTTTAAGGTCAACGAATCAGGATAAAAAATCAAGAGAACAATTTGAAATAAGAGTGCATAAAAGATTAATAGATATACATGATCCCACCCCCGAGACAGTGGAAGCTCTTATGAAGTTGGAGCTTTCAGCAGGGGTAGATGTGGAGATAAAGCTATGAAAGGAATCTTAGGTAGAAAAGTAGGAATGACTCAAATATTTGATGAAGAAGGCAGGATTGTTCCTGTAACTGTAATAGAAGCAGGACCTTGCTGGGTTGTTCAGGTAAGAAGCAAGGACAAGGACGGTTATGAGGCAGTTCAGCTTGGTTTTAAGGAAGTAAAGAAAGAGAAAAATATACCAAAACCTTTGCTTGGAATTTTTAAAAAAGCAGGAGTTCCTCCTTGCAGAGTTTTAAAGGAATTTAAAATGGCAGGATTTAATGTGGGAGATAAAGTTACTGTAGAGATATTTTCAAAAGGTGATGTGGTAAGTGTTAGAGGAATTTCAAAAGGAAAAGGATTTCAAGGTGTTATGAAAAGGCATAACTTTGCAGGTGGTCCTGACAGTCATGGTTCTATGTTTAACAGGGCTCCTGGCTCTATTGGTGCAAGTTCTTTTCCTTCAAGAGTATGGAAAGGCAAAAGAATGGCTGGTCATATGGGAAATGAAAGAGTTACTGTGAAAAATTTAAAAATTGTTGATGTCATTCCGGAGCAGAATTTACTTCTTGTGAAAGGTGCTGTTCCGGGTGGTGAAAACGGAATATTAGAAATATGGAAGGTAGAGGCATGATGGAGATTGAGGTAAGAGATATCAATAACAACATAGTTGGAAAAAAGGAAGTTCCAGAGATTGTTTTTAATAATACTTCAGATGAATCTGTTGTTCATACAGCAGTAGTTGCCTATATGGCAAATCAAAGACAGGGTACGCACTCTACTAAAACAAGAGCTGAAGTCTCTGGTGGAGGAAGAAAGCCATGGAGGCAAAAACACACAGGAAGAGCAAGGCATGGTAGTATAAGATCACCTTTATGGAGAAAAGGTGGAATAGTTTTTGGTCCTAAGCCAAGGGATTACTATGTTCAGCTTCCAAAACAAATGAAAGATACGGCTTTATTTAAAGCTTTAACAATGAAATATAAAGACAATGAGATTTTGTTACTTGACAACTTAACTATTGATAAAATAAAAACCAGGGATATGGTAAAAATTTTAAAGAATTTGCAACTGGATGGGCATTCTGTTCTTATAGCTCTTCCAGAAAAAGATGAAAAAATACTTCTTTCAGCAAGGAATATTCCATATGTAGGCGTAGTAAGGGCAGAAGATCTCAATGCTTACCATGTGGCAATGTTTGACAGGGTGATATTTACTGTTGAGGGACTTGATAAGTTGCTTAGAATTAAGGGGGTTTGCTAATGAACATTTATGATGTAATAAAAAAACCTATTTTTACAGAAAAAGCTTTAAATCTTAAAGAAGGACAGAATAAAATCATTGTGGAAGTTCATACCGATGCGAACAAGGTTCAAATTAAGAGGGCTTTTGAAGAAATATTTAAGGTAAAAGTTGATAGCGTTGATGTTATTAATGTTAAACCTAAGTTAAAAAGAGTTGGGCTTCATTTTACAAGAACTAAGAAGATAAAAAAAGCGATAGTTACCCTGAAACCAGGGGAAAAATTAGATCTGATAGAGGGTGTATAAATGGCTATAAGAAGATGTAAACCAACATCAGCAGGTAGAAGATTTGTAACATATCCTGATTTTAGTGAGATAACCAGTCAAGAGCCCTATAAACCACTGACAATATGCATTAAAAAGACAAGAGGAAGAAACAATCAGGGCAGAATCACCTCATGGCTTAAAGGTGGAGGCAACAGAAAGCTTTATAGAATTATAGATTTTAAAAGAGACAAACACGGTGTTCCAGCAACAGTTGTAAGTATTGAATATGATCCCAATAGATCAGCCAGAATAGCTCTTTTGAAGTATGTGGATGGTGAATACAGATATATTCTTGCACCAGATGGATTAAATGTCGGAGATAAAATAATAAGTGGCTCAGGCGTTGATGTAAAAGTTGGTAATAGTTTGCCTCTTAAAGAAATACCACTTGGAACAATGATACATAATATTGAGCTTTATCCTGGTGGAGGGGGAAAACTTGTAAGAAGCGCAGGCACAGCAGCACAGCTTATGGCTAAAGAAGGTAAATATGCGCACATTAAGTTACCATCTGGAGAGGTAAGATTGATAAATATCAATTGTTTTGCAACAATAGGGCAGGTAAGTAATATTGATCATGAAAATGTAATAATCGGAAAAGCAGGAAGGATGAGGCACATGGGAAGACGTCCATCAGTCAGGGGTGTTGCAATGAATCCTGTTGATCATCCTCTTGGAGGTGGAGAGGGTAAATCTTCTGGAGGAAGGCCTGCATGCACACCATGGGGTAAACCTGAGGGAGTTAAAACGAGGAAAAATAAAAGAACTGATAAGTTTATAATAAAGAGGCGGAAGTAAAGGGGGTTAAAGGTGCCAAGATCGCTTAAAAAAGGTCCATTTGTTGATGCCAAACTGATGGAAAAGGTAAAAAAAGCACTGCAGACAGGAGATAAAAAGCCCATAAAGACATGGTCAAGAAGGTCTACAATTATTCCTGAGTTTATTGGTCTTACATTTGCGGTTCACAATGGCAAAAAGTTTATTCCTGTATATGTTACTGAAAATATGATTGGACATAAACTCGGAGAATTTGCTCCAACAAGAACTTTTAAAGGCCATGCAGGCTCTGAAGAAAAGAAAAAGGCTAAGGGGAAATAAAGATGGAAGCAAGGGCTATATTAAGATATGCTCGTATAACTCCAACTAAAGCAAGAAGAGTTATAAATTTAATTCGTGGTAGAAAAGCAGGTGAGGCTCTGTTGATGTTGAAATATATGCCTCACAGAGGTGCCAGAATAATTGAAAAGGTTTTAAGATCTGCATTGGCAAATGCTGAACAGAAAAATCCCAGAATAGATATAGATGCATTGAGAATACTGAAGGCATACGTTGATCAGGGTCCTATGATGAAGAGAATTGAGCATAGAGCTATGGGAAGAGCAAATATTATTAAAAAGAAAACTTCGCATATTACAATATATGTGGGTATTGAAGAAAACTAAAGCGGAGGTGTTTCTTTGGGTCAAAAAACAAATCCAATAGGTAACAGATTAGGAATAATAAGAACATGGGAAAGCAGATGGTTTGCTAAAAAAGAATATGGACAGCAGCTCATAGAGGATCTAAAACTTAGAAAAATGCTAAAAGAAAAGCTTTATCATGCTGGAGTATCCAGAATTGAGATAGAAAGAGTTGGAGAAAAAATAAAGGTTTTAATATTTGCGGCAAGACCTGGAATAATCATAGGTAAAAAAGGTGCAGAAGTTGAAAAACTAAAAAAGGAAGTTGAAGCAATAACAAATAAACAGGCAAATGTTGATGTTCAGGAGGTAAGGCGTCCAGAGCTTGATGCACAGCTTGTTGCGGAAAACATAGCTCTTCAGATAGAAAAAAGAGTTGCCTATAGGAGGGCAATGAAAAGAGCCGTAGCCTCTTCAATGAGGTTTGGTGCTAAAGGCATCAAGGTATCGTGTGCTGGAAGACTGGCTGGAGCAGAAATAGCAAGAACTGAATGGTATAGAGAAGGAAGAGTTCCTTTGAGCACTTTCAGGGCAGACATTGATTACGGTTTTGCAGAGGCAAGGACTACCTATGGAGTGATTGGTGTCAAGGTATGGATTTTTAAGGGTGAAGTTCAACCAGGGCAATATATAAAGCCATAACTATTAGAAACGGAGAGGAATAAATTATGTTAGCTCCAAAGAAAGTTAAATTTCGTAAAATGCAAAAAGGCAGAATGAAAGGTATTGCTTACAGAGGCAGCACAATCTCTTTTGGTGAATATGGTCTTAAGGCTTTAGAGCCAGCATGGATTACAGCAAGGCAGATTGAAGCAGCAAGAGTTGCTATAATGAGGCATGCTAAAAAGGGCTGCAAGCTCTGGATAAGAATTTTTCCTGACAAGCCAATTACTCGTAAACCTGCTGAAACAAGAATGGGTAAAGGAAAAGGTAATCCTGAATTTTGGGTTGCGGTGGTTAAACCAGGTAGAATTCTCTTTGAAATATCTGGAGTTCCAGAAGAAGTTGCAAAGGAAGCCTTTGAATTGGCATCGCATAAACTTCCAGTGAAGACCAAATTCGTAAAAAGGCAGGAGAGTTTTGTATGAAGACTGTAGAACTTAGAAATTTTTCAATAGAAGAGTTAAAGAAAAAAGAGCAGGAGTTACGCAAGGAGTTGTTTAATTTAAGATTTCAACTTGCAAAAGGTGAACTTCAGAATGTAAAAAGAATCAGGGCAGTAAAAAAAGATATTGCAAGGATTTTAACGATTATTACAGAGAAACAAAGAGGAATAAGGAGTTAGTAATATGCCAAAAAAGATATTAAAAGGCACAGTTGTAAGCGATAAAATGGATAAAACAGTGGTGGTTTCTGTGGAAAGAATTTTTCAGCATCCTCTTTACAAAAAAACTATTAAAACACGAAAGAAGTATAAAGCCCATGATGAAGAAAACAAGTGCAAACTTGGAGATATGGTGGAGATAATTGAATTTAGGCCAATAAGCAAAACAAAAAGATGGAAGGTTTTAAGAATTCTGAAGGAGGGTGATGCTCAATGATTCAACCAAGAAGTATTCTTGAGGTTGCTGATAATTCTGGTGCAAAAAGAGTGCAGTGCATAAGAGTTCTTGGAGGTTCAAATAGAAAGTATGCAACTCTGGGCGATATTATTGTTGTAAGTGTTAAAGAAGCTTTGCCAGATAGCAATATAAAAAAAGGTTCTGTTGTAAAGGCTGTTATTGTTAGATTGCGTAGATCTGTCAGGAGACCTGATGGTTCTTATATAAGATTTGATCAGAACGCGGTTGTGCTGGTAAATAATCAGCTTGAACCAATTGGCACAAGAATATTTGGTCCTGTTGCAAGGGAACTGAGATGGAAAGAATTTACAAAAATAGTTTCTCTTGCTCCAGAAGTTATTTAGGTGGAGGAATAAAGTGAGTTTAAGGATTAAGAAAGGGGATACAGTTTTAGTTTTATCAGGAAAAGATAAGGATAAAAAGGGAAGAGTCCTTAGGGTTATACCTAAGGACGAAAAAGTAGTGGTAGAGGGAGTTAATATTGTAAAAAAGCATCAGAAACCTTCGCGTAAGTATCCACAGGGTGGAATTATTGAAAGAGAGCATCCAATTCACATATCAAAGGTAATGCTCATGTGCCCAAAATGTGATAAACCTACTCGGATAGGTACAAGAATTTTAGAAGATGGTAGAAAACTGAGGATTTGTAAGAAATGCATGGAGGTTATTGACTGATGAATGCTGAAGCTAAAAAATATGTGCCTCGTCTTAAAGAAAAATATTACAAAGAAATAATTCCAGCATTAATGAAAAAGTTTAACTATAAAAATGTGATGCAGGCGCCTCGCCTTGATAAAATAATTGTCCATGTTACTTTGGGAGAGGCAATTCAGAATATAAAGCTTCTTGATGCTGCTGAAAAACAGCTTGCTTTAATAACAGGACAGAAACCTGTTATAACAAAGGCTAAAAGAGCGCTGGCAGCTTTTAAGCTTAAAAAAGGAATGCCTATAGGCTGCAAGGTTACATTAAGAAAAGACAGAATGTATGAATTTTTAGATAGATTAATTTCTCTTGCTTTACCAAGAATAAGGGATTTTAGAGGAATTTCACCAAAATCCTTTGATGGAAGAGGAAACTACTCTTTTGGAATTAAAGAACAGTTTATATTTCCTGAAATAGATTATGATAAAGTGGAGATGATACACGGACTTGATATAACCATATGCACAACAGCTAAGTCTGATGAAGAGGCTTTAGCATTATTGAAAGCCTTTGGAATGCCAATAAGATAAGGAGGAGCTGTGGCAAGAAAGAGTAAAATAGAAAGAGCAAAGTATCCACCAAAATTTAAGGTAAGAGCGAGAAATCGTTGTAAAATTTGCGGCAGACCCAGAGGATATCTGAGGGATTTTGGGCTTTGTAGAATTTGCTTTAGATTTTTAGCCAACTCAGGGAAAATCCCTGGAGTTGTAAAAGCAAGCTGGTAAGAGGTGGTAATTATGATGACAGATCCAATTGCTGACATGTTAACTCGTATTAGAAATGCAATAAAAGTAAAAGCAGACAAGGTAGATATCCCTGCTTCAAGGATGAAGATTGAAATCTCAAAGATACTTAAGGAAGAAGGGTTTATCAAATCTTACAAGATTATCAAGGATAAAAAGCAAGGCATAATAAGAATAAATTTGAAATATACGCCGGAGGGCGATTCAGTGATTTCAAATCTGCAGAGAATCAGTAAACCTGGAAGAAGAGTATATGTTAGTAAAGATGAAATTCCTCGTGTAATGGGAGGACTTGGTATAGCCATATTGACCACATCTCAGGGTGTTATGACTGATAAAGAGTGCCGACATAAAGGAGTCGGTGGAGAAGTAATATGTTATGTATGGTAAGAGGTGAAGGGATGTCAAAAATAGGAAGAAAACCAATTCAGATACCAGAAGGAGTGAACATAGCAGTAGAAAATAGAAAGGTCATTGTTAAAGGTCCAAAGGGTCAGTTAAGTTATGAACTACCTGATGGCATAGGGGTAACCTTAGATAGTAAAGCTATAATTGTTACAAGAGATTCCGATATTACTAAGCAAAAAGCCATGCACGGGCTTGTAAGGAGCTTGATATCAAATATGGTTACCGGTGTTTCTCAGGGGTTTTCAAAAACTCTTCAAATTTATGGTGTTGGTTATAGGGCTCAATTAAGTGGAAATAAACTCATACTCAATGTTGGATATTCTCACCCAGTGGAATTTCCTCTTCCAGAAGGTATTAAAGCTACTGTGGATGAGAAACAGACAACTATTACTCTGTATGGGATAGACAAACAGCTTGTTGGTCAGGTAGCTGCTAACCTGAGGGCTATTAGACCTCCAGATCCCTACAAGGGTAAAGGAATTAGATATGCTGATGAAGTTTTAAAACTAAAACCTGGAAAAACTGGAAAGAAATAAGGAGGTTCAGCATTGCGAGATAAAACTGAATTAAGAGAAAGAAGGCGCAGAAGAATCAGAAAGAAGGTTTTTGGAACTCCTGACAGACCAAGACTCTGTGTATTCAGAAGTCTCAATCATATATATGCGCAGATTATTGATGATACGCGTGGTCATACACTTGTATCAGCCTCCACATTAGATAAAGAATTAAGAGACTTGCCAGGTCATAAGGGTAATAAAGAATTTGCTGCAAAGGTAGGAGAACTGATTGCAGAAAGAGCCATTAAGGCTGGAATAACAAAGGTTGTTTTTGACAGGGCAGGTTATAAATATCATGGATGTGTTAAAGCTCTTGCAGATGCTGCAAGGCAGAAGGGATTACAATTTTAGGGAGGAGTAATGAAGCAGGGGAGAATAAATGCTCAGGAGCTGAATTTAAAAGATAAAGTAGTCTATATAAATAGAGTTGCCAAGGTTGTAAAGGGTGGAAGGCGCTTTTCCTTCAGTGCTCTCGTTGTAGTAGGAAATGAAGCAGGTATTGTTGGAGTTGGTAAAGGAAAAGCAGCAGAAGTTCCTGATGCAATAAGAAAGGCAATAGATAAGGCGAAAAAAAATCTCATAAGTTTTCCTTTGAAAGATACCACAATCCCGCATCGTGTGGAGTACAAATATGGTGCTACAAAGATAGTAATAAATCCTGCTCCAAAAGGAACTGGTATAATAGCTGGCGGTCCTGCAAGAGCAGTTTTTGAAGTTGCGGGAGTTCAGGATGTTGTTGCAAAGGTTCTTGGAAGCCATAATCCTTTTAATTCAGTTAAGGCAACAATAGGAGCATTAAATAGCCTAAAGGAACCTACTTCAGTAGCAAAACTCAGAGTAAAGCCTTCTGATACAGAAGAAAATCAAGTAGTTGAGGAGGAAAAAGTTTTATGAAAATAAATGAATTGAAACCAGCTCCAGGAAGCAAGAAAAGAGTTAAAAGAATTGGGAGAGGACTGGGTTCTGGACATGGTAGATATTCAACAAAGGGACTTAAAGGGCAGAAATCCCGTTCAGGAGGTGCTAAAGGAGCAGGATTTGAAGGTGGGCAGATGCCGCTTCAGAGAAGAGTTCCCAAAAGAGGTTTTTCAAATGCTCCTTTCCGGAAAGAATATGCAGTAGTAAATCTCAAAGATTTAAATAAAATTATTGATGAAGTTGATGTTATTACTCCAGAAATTCTTTTACAGAAAGGCATTGTGAAAAAATTAAAAGATGGCATAAAAATTCTTGCAGATGGCGAAATAAAAAAGCCTGTCACAATTAAAACTCATGCAATAAGCAAAGCAGCCCTTCAAAAAATTGAATCAATAGGTGGTAAGGTAGAGGTTATATAGTGGGACTTGTAACAGCCTTTAGAAATATTCTCAAAATACCAGAATTAAGGGCAAGAGTTTTATTTACTCTTGCTATGCTTGCTGTATTTAGAATTGGAGCTCATATACCAACACCAGGCATAGATGGTGAAGCGTTGAGCAAGTTTTTGCTTGAGCGTGGTGGAGCGGTTATGGGATTTTTTGACATTTTCACAGGTGGAGCTCTCTCAAAGGTTACTATCTTTGCACTTGGGGTAATGCCTTATATAAGTGCATCAATTATTTTTCAGCTTTTGACTGTTGTTATTCCTTCTTTACAGAGACTTGCAAAGGAAGGAGAAGAAGGTAGAAAAAAGATAACAAGATACACTCGGTATGCAACAGTGCTGATTGCTGCAATTCAAGGGTTTGGAATAGCTATAGGTCTTGAAGGCATGGGTGGTGGACAATTTATTCAGGAGCCTGGGTGGTCATTCAGAATAATAACAATGATAACTCTCACTGCAGGAACAGCTTTTCTCATGTGGCTTGGAGAACAAATAACTGAAAGGGGTATTGGTAATGGCATTTCATTGATAATATTTGCAGGAATTGTTGCAAGATTTCCAAATGCCTGTTTTTATACATACAATCTTGTTAGGACAGGAGAACTATCAATATTTTTCCTTTTAATTCTGGTTGCTGTTATGGTTGGTGTAGTAGCAGGAATAATATTTATTGAAAGAGGACAGAGAAGGATTCCGATTCAATATGCAAAAAGAGTTGTTGGAAGAAAGATGTATGGTGGATATACCACATATCTTCCATTGAAGATTAATTCGGCAGGAGTTATTCCACCGATTTTTGCTTCATCAGTATTGATGTTTCCAGCTACCGTAGCAGGATTTATAGCTGTTCCATGGGTTCAGGCACTGGCAAAACAGCTTTCTCCAGGAAGCCTTCTTCATATCATACTTTACATTGGTTTGATAATCTTTTTTACATATTTTTACACAGCTGTAATTTACAATCCAGTTGAAATTGCTGAAAATCTTCAGAAAAATGGAGGATATATTACAGGAGTAAGACCTGGTCAGAAAACATCTGAATATATTTATCGTGTTCTTTCACGCCTTACATTCATCGGTGCTCTTTATTTAAGTGCTGTTTGTGTCCTGCCAGAAATTCTTATTGCCAAATTTAAAGTTCCTTTTTATTTTGGTGGAACTTCCCTTCTTATAGCAGTTGGCGTGGCTCTTGATACAGTTTCTCAAATTGAAACTCACATGATAAGCAGATCTTACGAGGGATTCTTCAAAAAATTCAGAATAAAAGGTAGGAAGGACTAATCAAGTAGTGATCATATTAAAAAGTCCTGAAGAGATAAAAAAAATGCGACAGTCCTGTCGGATAGTGGCAAAAGTTCTTGAAGAGCTTAAAACATATATAAAAGAAGGATTAACAACAAAACAGATAGAGCAATTTATTGAAAATTTGATAATTAAAATGGGAGGAATTCCTGCATTTAAAGGTTACAGAGGTTATCCTGCTAGTGCATGTATTTCAATAAATGAGCAGGTTGTTCATGGAATACCATCAGAAAAAGTTTTTGTTAAAGAAGGAGATATTGTGAGCGTTGATGTAGGAGTTTTGTATGAAAGCTTTTACGGGGATGCTGCATATACCTATCCTGTTGGTAAAATTTCAGATGAAGCTCAGAGGTTACTAAAGGTTACTGAAGAAGCTTTATATAAAGGAATTGCTGAAGCAAGGGTTGGCAATAGAATTGGTGATATATCAAGTGCAATTCAAAGACATGTTGAATCCAATGGATTTTCTGTTGTGCGAGCATTTGTAGGTCATGGGATAGGGAGGTCTCTTCATGAAGAACCTCAGATTCCAAATTTTGGTACAAAGGGAGTTGGTCCAAAACTGAAAAAAGGCATGACCCTTGCTATTGAACCCATGGTGAATGCAGGAACCTATGGAGTAAAAATTCTCTCAGATGGATGGACAACTGTTACTGAGGATGGTTCTCTTTCAGCTCACTTTGAGCATACTATTGCAGTTACTGATAATGAACCAGAAATCTTGACTAAATTATAAAAATATAGATATATTAACAAGTTATATGCCGAAAGAAGAACATATAGAAATGCAAGGAACCATTGAGGAGGCCTTACCCAATGCCATGTTTAGAGTAAGGCTTGAAAATGGACATGTTATACTCGCATATGTGTCTGGAAAGATGAGAATGCATTTTATAAAAATTTTGCCAGGAGATAAAGTTCTGGTTGAAATATCTCCCTATGACCTTACCAAAGGTAGAATAATTTATAGATTTAAATAGGAGGTGTTAATTGAAAGTAAGAGCCTCAGTAAAAAAGATTTGCTCAAAGTGTAAGATAATTAAGAGAAAAGGAGTTATTAGAGTTATTTGTGAAAATCCAAAGCATAAACAAAGACAGGGATAAGAAAGGAGTAAAGTATGGCAAGAATAGCAGGCGTTGATATACCAAAAAATGAAAGAGTTGAAATAGGACTGACAAGAATTTTCGGCATAGGTAGAAGCTTGTCAAATAGAATATTGAAAGAAACAGGAGTGGATCCCGACAAAAGAGTAAAAGACCTTACAGATGAAGAAATAGTAAAGATAAGAAGTGAAATAGAGAGAAATTACAAGGTTGAAGGTGAGCTCAGAAAAGAAATATCCATGAATATCAAAAGACTGATGGATATAGGCTGTTATAGAGGATTAAGACACATGGCTAATTTACCTGTAAGAGGACAGAGAACAAGAACAAATGCAAGAACTCGTAAAGGTCCAAGAAGAAAGCTCATGAAGAAAAAATAAAAAATAAAAATATAAAGGAGGTTATATAAATTAATGGCACAGAAAAGAAAGGGCATAAAAAAAGTTAAAAAAAATATCCCACATGGCATAGCACATGTGCAAACAACATTTAACAATACAATAATAACTATTACAGATCAGAATGGCAATGTAGTAGCATGGGCTTCTGCAGGAAGTTGCGGCTTTAAGGGTTCAAGAAAAGGAACTCCTTATGCAGCTCAGATAGCAGCAGAGACAGTTGCAAAGAGAGTTATAGATATGGGAATGAAACAGATAGATGTTTTTATTAAAGGTCCTGGAGCAGGAAGAGAAACTGCAATAAGAGCTCTACAGGCAGCAGGGCTTGAAATTAATTTAATTAAAGATGTAACACCTGTGCCCCATAACGGGTGCAGACCTCCAAAAAGAAGGAGGGTTTAAAAATGGCAAGATATACAGGTCCGCTTTGTAGGCTTTGCAGAAGAGAAGGTATGAAACTGTTTCTAAAAGGTACAAGATGCTATACAGAAAAATGTGCTTTTGAAAGAAGGAAATATCCTCCTGGACAGCATGGACATAACAGGGGGAAACTCTCAGATTATGGCTTACAGTTAAGAGAAAAACAGAAAGTCAAGAGAATTTATGGTGTTATGGAAAGGCAGTTTAAGAACTACTTTGAAAAAGCCACAAAAATGAAGGGTGTAACTGGTGAAAATCTATTGAAACTTCTTGAAAGAAGGCTTGACAATGTGGTTTACAGGATGGGATTTGCTCAGAACAGAAGACAGGCAAGGCAGTTAGTAAAGCATGGATATTTTTTGGTTAATGGCAGAAAAGTTGATATTCCATCTTATCTGGTAAGACCTGGAGATATAATTGAAATTATCCCATCAGGTAAAGAATTAGAAATCATTAAAGAAAGTTTTATTTTGGCTGAGCAAAGAGGATTCCCTGAATGGGTAGAAGTGAATACTGAAGAAATGAAGGGTAAATTTTTGAGACTTCCCGAAAGAGATGAAATACAGCTTCCAGTGCAAGAACAATTAATTGTTGAGTTTTATTCAAAATAATTTATAGTGAAAATTGGGAGGCAGTAAATGAGTTTATATAAAGAATTTCAAATGCCAAAAAAAGTTGAGTTTGAACAGGAAAGTTTAACTGATACATATGGAAAGCTTATAATAGAGCCTCTTGAGAGAGGATATGGAATAACACTTGGGAATTCATTAAGAAGGGTATTGCTTTCTTCTCTTGAAGGAGCAGCAGTTTATGCCATAAAAATAAATGGTGTTTTACATGAATTCAGTTCAATAAAAGGAGTAAAGGAAGACATACTGGATATTGTTTTGAATGTTAAAAAATTAAGATTTAAATACTATTCTCAGAGTGCTGATAAAAAAATAGCTACTATTAATGTAAAAGGTCCGGCTGAAGTTACTGCAGAAGCTATTCAAACAGATGGAACATATGAAATTTTGAATAAATCTCAGTATATTTGCTCTCTTGATCAGGATGCTTCACTGGAAATGACGCTTTATTTAACAAAAGGTAGGGGATATGTTCCTTCAGAGGCAATTAAAGATGAGGATTTGCCCGTAGATGCGATTACTATTGATGCTATATTCAGTCCTATTAAAAAGGTCAATTTTAGAGTGGAAAAGACCAGAGTTGGAGAACTCACAGATTATGATAGATTGATTTTAGAGATCTGGACTGATGGAAGTATGACGCCTGAGAGAGCAATCAGCGAGGCTTCTAATATACTCATCAATCATTTTGAATATCTAAGGTTTTTCAAAGAATCTGAAGTTCAAAATAACAAGTCAGAAGAGGGTGTTACTAACATAGAAGAAGATTTAACCTTTGATACATTAAATGAAAATATTTTTAAGCCAATTGAAGATCTTGAATTATCTGTTAGAGCATATAATTGTTTAAAGAGTGCAGGAATCAATACAATTGCTGAACTTGTTCAGAAAAATGAAAATGAACTACTGAAAACTAAAAATTTTGGTAAACGTTCACTTGAGGAAATAAAGGAAGTATTGAACACATTGGGTTTAAAGCTTGGAATGAGAATAAATCAAGAATTACTTGAAAAATTTAAGGAAAAAGTTCAGAGGGGGTAATGGATGAGGCATAGAGTTGATGGAAGACATTTTGGAAGAACTGCCAATCAGCGGAAGGCTCTTTTAAGGGGATTGTTAGCCTCTCTTATTAAGTATGAAAGAATTGAAACCACTGTAGCAAAAGCAAAAGCTGTTAAAGAGCTTGCTGATAGACTTGTTACCTTTGGGAAAAAGGGAGATCTGCACTCAAGAAGGCTTGCACTTAGTTATTTACCAGATAAAGAGTTAATAAGAAAGCTTTTTACAGAAATTGCTCCTCGTTTTCGAGACCGAAACGGTGGATATGTAAGAGTTGTAAGAACAGGATTTAGAATAAAAGACAGCGCGCCAATGGCTATTCTGGAATTTGTAGATTATAAGAAACCTGAAAAGCAAGAGAAAAAATCAGAATAGTAGAGCTTGAAAATTTGACATAACTTAGCAAAATCTGATATTTTTAAAATAATTCCTGGGTAGCTCAGCAGGCAGAGCGGGTGGCTGTTAACCACTTGGTCGGGGGTTCGAATCCCTCCCCAGGAGTTTAAATTTTTATAAAAAAGAAATCAATGGAGGAATAGATGCCAAGAGCAAAAGGTGGATTTAAAACAAGAAGGTATCATAAGAAAATTCTTTCAATGGCTAAAGGCTACTACAGTGCCAGACATCGTTCATATAAAGTGGCTGCCAAAGCAGTAGAAAAGGCATTAGAGCACGCATATAAAGACAGGAGACTTAAAAAAAGAGACTTCAGAGCACTCTGGATTACAAGAATAAATGCTGCAGCGAGAATGTTTGGATTAACTTACAGTCAATTCATCAATGGATTGAAAAAAGCTAATATTTCACTTAACAGAAAAGCTCTTGCTCAGATTGCTTACAATGATATAAATGCCTTTGGAGCATTAGTTGAAAAAGTAAAACCTTTTGTAAAAGCAGCATAAATGCAAGACCCTTTAGCGCAAGCCTTTGTTAAAGAAATAAATGAGATTAGCTCTGCTGTTGAACTTGTTAATCTAAAAGCAAAATACATTGGTAAAAAAGGTATAATTACAGAAAAAATTAAAAATTTAGGCAAACTTCCTCCTGAAGAAAGGAAATTACAGGGAAAGACTCTTAATGAACTTAAAAATTTTATTGAACAAACCATTAAAAATAAAGAAGAAGAAATCAGACAAAAAGAAATATCAGAAGCTTTAAAAAAAGAATTCATTGACATTACCCTTCCAGGCAAGGATTTTTATTTTGGTGGAAGTCATCCTGTAAACAAAACTCTTATTGAAATCATAGATATTTTCAAAGAACTCGGATTTACTGTTGAAGAAGGTCCTGAAGTAGAGCTTGATTACTATAACTTTGAAGCATTAAACATTCCAAAAGAGCATCCTGCCAGAGACATGCAGGATACCTTTTATATAAGCGAAGATGTTGTTTTAAGAACTCACACTTCACCTGTTCAGGTGAGGGTAATGGAGAAGAAAAATCCACCACTTAGATTTATTTCTCCTGGAAAGGTTTATCGCTGTGACTCTGATGTAACGCATACTCCAATGTTTCATCAGGTTGAGGGTCTGATGGTTGATGAGAATATTTCTTTTTCCCATTTAAAAGGTGTTCTTGTTTATTTTTTAAGAAGACTTTTTGGAAACATTCCTGTGAGATTTAGACCAAGCTTTTTTCCTTTTACAGAACCATCAACTGAAGTAGACATTGGCTGTATTATTTGTGGTGGAAGTGGATGCAGAGTTTGTAAAGCAACAGGATGGCTTGAAGTTCTTGGTGCTGGAATGGTTCATCCAAATGTATTCAGATTTGCAGGATATCCTGAAGGAAAATACACAGGTTTTGCCTTTGGAATGGGCGTGGAAAGACTTACAATGCTTAAATACGGGATAGATGATATAAGATTATTCTTTGAAAATGACATAAGATTTTTGAGGCAATTCTGATGAAAGTTTTATTTAGCTGGTTAAAAGAATACATTGAAGGAGAGATAGAATTAAAGAGAGTTGCTGAGTCCCTTACAATGGCAGGGCTTGAAGTAGGAGCAATTGAGGATTTTCAAGGCGATGCAGTTGTTGATTTAGAAATAACACCAAATAGAGCAGACTGTCTCAGCCTTATTGGAATAGCAAGAGAGATTAAAGCAATACTCGGATTAAAACTCAAAAAGCCATCGTTTAAAATTCAAAAAGAATTAAAAGAGACAAATTTTAAGATTTCGATTGCAAATTCAGAACTCTGCTATAGATATGCAGGAAGAATTGTAAAGGGGGTTAAAGTTTCTTCATCTCCAGAATGGCTTAAAAAAAGGCTTGAAGCCTCAGGCATACGCTCAATAAATAATGTGGTTGATGTAACTAACTATGTTTTGCTTGAGTATGGGCATCCCCTTCATGCCTTTGATCTTGATCTCATTGAAGGTGCGCAAATCAGAGTAGGAACTCCACGAGATTTTGGTATGACTGAAGTAGAGATTACCACTCTTGATGGAGTAAAAAGAAAACTTGACTGTCATGACCTTTTAATATGGGATGCAGTAAAACCCGTTGCGATTGCAGGAATTATGGGTGGTGCAAATACTGAGGTTACTGATAAAACAGTCAATGTTCTTCTTGAGAGCGCTTATTTTAAACCTGAAAGAATAAGAAAGACATCAAAAAAACTCGGACTTTCAACAGAAGCCTCTTATAGATTTGAAAGGGGTACTGACATTGAAGCTCTTAAAGAAGCTCTTGACAGGGCAGCTTTTTTAATTCAGCAGTTTGCAGGCGGTGAAATTTACGAAGCAATAGATGTATATCCCAAAAAAATTCCATATAAAAATATTGCTTTCAATACAGAAAAGATATGTAAATTTATTGGTGTAAATCTTTCAGAGGAAGAAATTTTAAGAATTCTTGAACTTCTTGAAATACAACTTGAAAAAAAAGACAGTTTTTATATTGCTAAAATTCCGTCTCACAGACAGGACATATCAATTGAAGAAGACATTGCTGAGGAAGTAGCAAGAATTTACGGTTATGACAGAATCCCTGCAGAGTTACCTCAGGCATTTAAATATGTTGAAGAAAATTATGAACTTACAAAAAAGAGAAAATTTTTAGATCTTATAAGAAATTACATGATTTCTCTTGGCTTTAGCGAGGCTGTTAATTTTAGCTTTATGTCTGCCGATGATCTTGATTTATTTGAAATTCCACAGAATGACAGAAGAAGAAAATTTATCTGCCTTCTTAATCCTTTAAGGCAGGAAGAATCAGTAATGCGAACAATGCTTTTTCCAGGGCTTTTGAAGAATACTGAAAAAAACACTGCCCGTGGCATAGAAAATTTAAAGCTTTTTGAAATAGGAAGAGTATTTATAGCTCAGCAGAGTGCTTCTCTTCCTGAAGAACCTGTCCATCTTGCCGTAATAACAAAGAAAGAGGATTTTAAATCTCCTTTTAAAGACGACCCTTATGATTTTTATGCTCTGAAGGGTTTGATTGACGGAGTTTTCAGGTATTTCAAAATAAACAATGTTCAATATATCAGGTCTAAAGAAACATTTTTACATCCTGGACAATCAGCGGATATTTTTGTAAAGGACGAAAAAATTGGATTCATTGGAGTGCTTTCTCCAAGGGTTTTATCAAAACTTGATTTTAAGACAAAGCCTTACATATGTATAACAGAACTTGATCTTGATAAGTTGTTCTCATTCGTTAAAACAGAAGTAAAGTATAAACCTTTTTCCACATATCCTCCAGTTAAGAGAGATGTAGCATTAATACTGCCAGCTGATTTTGAATCTCAGAAAATATTTGAGCTTATAAAATCCTTTGATAGCGAACTTATTGAAGACGCTTTTATTTTTGACGTATATCAGGGGAAGGGCATTCCGGAAGGTCATAAAAGTATAGCTTTTCGAATTATCTATAGAGCCTTTGATAGAACACTAACCGCAGAAGAAGTTGACGAACTTCACACTAAATTGGTTGAAAAAATTATTGCTCATACAGGAGCGATCCTCAGAGATGGATAAAACTCCTTTTGCTATTGTCTTTATGAAGCGCTACAGTGATTTGTTTTCGAGGTATTATTTAGAAATTTATTGTTAAATTTAAATATATGTTAAAATAATTTAGATGAATTTTAAAAAAAACTCAAACTCTTTTTTTTATTACTTTTAATTTTCATTGCCGCATTATTTATTGTCTTTTTATCCAGACCTTCCATCAAAGATAAATACAAAATAGAGAAAAGAAAAATGGTAAAGTCTGTTTATGCTTCAGGCTTTATCGACTCTTCAGACAGTTTAGCTATCAAAACTGAAGTTTCAGGTTATGTTAAAAAAATAATGGTTAAAGAAGGGCAGGAGGTTAAAAAGGGGCAGCTACTTTTAATTATATCAAATGAAACACTTATGGAAAATTTAAAAGATTTAGATGCTCAAATTGCCTTAGTGAAAGAGAGATTGGCACCAAATTCGGATTTTAAGAAAGATTTACTTCACAATATTGAGATAAAAAAAGCAATTTTTGAAAATGTTGAGAAAAATTTTATAAGAAGAAAAGCTTTATATGAAGAAGAACTAATTTCAAAAGAAAAATTTGAAGAAATTAAAAGAGAATATGAAGTTGCAAAAAGGGACTATGAAAGGCAGATTAACCAATATAACGATGCGATTAAAAACTTAAATTATCAATTAGAAAGTCTCAACGCTAAGAGAAAAGCACTTAAATCCGAGATTGATAAATACTACATTAAATCTCCAATTAGTGGTAAAATTTTAAGAAAATTTGTTAATGAAGGCGAGTATGTCAATCCTCTGCAACAGAACAGTGCTTTATTTTCTGTGGGAAACGAGAAAAATCTTGAAACAGTGCTTTTTGTAGATGAGGAATATATTCCCAAGGTTAAAACTGGAATGAAAGTTTATATTACTCTTGATTCTTATCCCGGAGAGATTTTTGAGGGTAGAATAAAGAGCCTTGAGAGTCAATCTGATAGAGCTACAAGGACAGTTAAGGTAAAGGCTGATGTTAACTATGGAAAGCCAGTTTTTTTTGGCTTAACTGTGGAGGCAAATATAATAATAGATGAAATTGAAGGAATTTTTATCCCAGAGAAAGCTTACCAGAACGGTTACGTAGAGGTTTTAGATGGCAATAGAGTGAAAAAAATAAAAGTAAAGGTTTCTCCAGAAAAATACAATGGTTATCTTCTTGTTATAGAAGGTTTAGAAGAAAACCAGGAGTTAGTAATAAGATGAAACATATTGTTTTTGTTACTTTAAAGTTACTTTTTGAAAGAAAAAGGCAAACCATCGTAGCTATAGTAGGAGTTTCTATTGGAGTGGGAATTTTTATTGCAATGGCTTCACTTATGAATGGTTTTCAAAAATATTTTATTGAGCAGGCCTTAGATGTAAATGCCCATATAACCTTAAAAGTAAAAGATGAATTTGATAAAGAAAAAATACTCAAGAAGGTTTATGGAGATAACTCATACTTTAAAGTTTATGGAGCAAAACCCAAGGAGTTGAAGGATAAAATTGTAGATTATAAGTTTTTAATAGAAAAATATAAAAAGGATAAAGAAATAATAGGTATTGCACCTCATCTTACAGGACAGGGAATTGTAAAGTATGGAACTGTTGATAAATCAGCATCTCTTATCGGGATAGATCCTGTAATGGAAAGAAAAGCTTCTGTTATTGATAAGTTCGTTTTAAACAAAAAACTTGACATGCTAATCTCTGACAAAGACAGCATTATTATGGGCAAGCTCCTTGCAAGAGATCTTGGAGTTGATGAAGTAGGTAAAAAGGTGATTATAACATCATCTTATGGAATTACCCATCTTTTTAAGGTTGTTGATTTTTTTGAATCTGGTATTACCATGCTTGACCAAACAAGAATATATATGAATTTGAAAACCCTACAAACCATTCTCAATAAACCTAATGAAGTCAATGAAATAATTTTTAAAATAAAGGATGTTTATCGTGCGAATGAAATTGCTGACAGGATAAATAGGGAAACTGGTTATTATACAGAAAGCTGGCAGAAAGCATTCAGGAATTTTTTACAACTTTTCAAAATCCAAAACTACATTACCTACATGATTGTTTTTGCTATTCTTGTGGTCTCTGCTTTTGGAATTTTTAATATTATAATGATGACAGTCCTTGAAAAGAAAAGGGATATAGCAATACTCAAGGCATTGGGTTATGAAAATATTGATATAATAAAAATATTTGTTTTTCATGGAATAATCATTGGTTTTCTTGGAGCAATACTTGGATGTCTATTAGGTTATGCTTTGCAGGAATTTCTTGCTTCTGTGAATGTTAGTGTAGAAGGCTTAGTAAAAACAAAAGGATTTGCCCTCGACAGAAACCCTCTGTATTTTCTCTATGGAATTTTATTTGCTTTTACTTTTTCAACTTTAGCAGCATTTTATCCTTCCTATAAAGCTTCAAAACTTAATCCTGTTGATATTTTCAGGAGCAGTGTTTGAGTAGCATTATTCAACTTAAGAATGTTAATAAAAAAATAAAAGATGAAACAATACTCAAAGATATCAATTTATCTGTAAATAAAGGAGAATTCATAAGCATAGTTGGACCATCAGGATCAGGTAAAAGTTCTCTTCTGTATATAATCGGACTTTTAGACACACCAAGCGAGGGTGAAGTATTCGTTGAAAAACAAAAAATAGATTTCGAAGAAAAAAATAAAATTGCTCATTTAAGAAATATGAAGTTTGGATTCATCTTTCAATTTCATTATCTTGTCGGAGAATTTACTTTGCTTGAGAATGTTATGGTTCCCATGTTAAAAGCAGGAAAGACAAAAAAGGAAGCTACGGAAAAAGCCTATTCGCTTCTTAAAAAGTTAGGGCTCAATGGAAAGGAGAAAAGAAAGCCTTTTCAGATTTCAGGAGGAGAGCAGCAGAGAGTAGCAATTGCAAGAGCTCTTGCAAATGACCCAATTGTAATAATAGCTGATGAGCCTACTGGTAATTTGGATTCAAAGAATACGGCTATTGTTATGGATATTTTCTGCAAGTTACATCTTGAAGGCAGGACAGTAATCATGGTAACTCATGAGATAGAACTGACTGAAAAGGCAGAAAGAATTATTAAAATGTTGGATGGTAAAATTGTAGAAGATATTGAGCTAAGTAAAAAAAATGTTAAGCTTAAGCATGATTATAAAAATGTTGGAGACTGATTTTTATTATTTTTACATGCGGGGAAGTAGAATTTAAAAAATTAAACAGAATTGCAGAAATATACTTTAATTTAGCACCTTGACTTTTTTATTAATTTTATGTTTTTAATCTAAAAATAAAAATTCTGGAGGAAATCATTGAAAGAGTTTCACATCATAAGCACAGGCAATTCTCTTTTAACAAATGCTCAAAAGGCTGGAGTTTTTCCTGAAAGAAAAACTTCTGAAGAAGATTACTGGAGGAGCTTGCTTGAGAATCCTCAGGAAATTAACAGCCTTGTAGAGTTTCTTAAAAGCGCGCCTTATAAGCATTCTGCAGAAATGAATACATTTTTAAGAATTACGCAAGGTAAACCGAAGGAGCTCATAGAAGTTTATTTATTTGGCACAAAGACAGCATCAAATGAACTTTGCAGGGTTGCAATTGAAAAATTTTTAAAAGACTCAGGATATGCAATTTATACTCCCTATGAAATAAGTGGATACTTCTGGGAAGCAAAATACTATGATCCATCCTATGCTCTTGACAGATTTAAACTTGGTATATCAGAGCTTGTTGACAGATTAATTTATATTGCGAAGAAAAAACAGAAAGAAAACTATAAAGTATTTTTCAACCCCACAGGTGGACTAAAGGCTCATGTAATTGCTACTGCTCTTGTAGGAATTATTACGGATTGTGAAATCTATTACATGAATGAAGAGTTTCATGAAGTAGTATTTTTACCAAAACTATTTTATATTCCAAAAGGAAAGGAGCTGGAACTTCTCAAAAAATTATCCAGTAAAAGAGTTGTTCGATATGAAGAGTATGAAATCTTAGAAAAGGAATACTCTGAAGAAATTGAAAGACTTGAAATTTACGGCCTAATTGGAAGACTCCCTGATGAGTTCCAAAAGACTCTGTGGATAACTAATAAAGGACTTTTATTTATTCATGAACAATCATGATTTATTAAAAATTTTAAGAATGTTGCGGAAAAACTATGTTAAATATTCCGAATTTTTACCTGGAGAAGGCGATTTTCACGGAAGAAATTTCATTAAAAAAATATTTTTAAAATATGGAAAAATTTAAAGAAATCCTTGTTTGTGTTATAGGTGGAATTCCTCAAATTATTACAGAGACTCTTTATGCTTTATCACAAAGCACTCCGCCAGTAAACATTGAGGAAATGTATATAATTACCACATCAACAGGAAAAAAGCAGATTGAAAATGCATTGATTGAAAAAGGAATTCTAAAACAGTTTCTCACTGAATATGACCTTCCTCAAATTGAGATAAAGCCTTCCTCAATTATTGTAATAAAAGATAAAGATGGCAATGAAATTGATGACATAAGAGATTCTTCCCAGAGTGAGGCAACAGCGGATACAATTATCTCTTTAATAAGAGAACTTACAACAGATAATTCAGTAAGGCTTCACTGCTGTCTTGCAGGTGGAAGAAAAACAATGAGTTTTTATCTTGGCTCTGCACTTCAACTTTTTGGT
The DNA here is from genome assembly GCF_049969575.1 of Thermodesulfovibrio sp. Taxonomy (NCBI): domain Bacteria; kingdom Pseudomonadati; phylum Nitrospirota; class Thermodesulfovibrionia; order Thermodesulfovibrionales; family Thermodesulfovibrionaceae; genus Thermodesulfovibrio; species Thermodesulfovibrio sp. The sequence goes on from NZ_JBMFOO010000023.1 coordinate 22,299, forward strand.
AGAAGCTGGGATAAACTCTATCATGTTTTGGTAAGCCCTGAATTTGAATCACACCCTGAGTTTTTCTATAAACCAAAACAGGCAAGATTTATAAAATGCAGGCTTGCTAATGGAACAGTGCAAGAAATAAGCACAGAAAAAGCAAAAATTGAAATTATGGAACTTCCTTTTATAAAATTTTCAGGAAAAATTCAGCTTCATGGAAAAAACTTTAAAGAACTTATACAAGAGACTCAATCAGAAATTGATCTTGTCCTCACTCAACCTGAAATAATCCTTTATATAAAAGATAGAAAAATTGAAATTGCTGGAGTTTCATTTACCATGAGTCCTATTTTAATTACTCTTTATGCCACATTTTTACAACAGAAAATTTTATGTCCAAAGGATGCTCTTTGCGGTAGTTGCACTGATTGCTATGTATCCTTAGGGCAGATTACTGAGGAGCCTTTTGCAAAAGAGTTTGCCAAATTTTATTCAAAAACTTATAATCCTGTAAACATTGCAGAAGAGGAAATAATAGAGTATGTTAAAAAGAAACTGAATCTCTATACCTTAAGAACTTACATAAGTAAGATAAATAGAGAAATCTCTAAGGCATTAAATGACGAGGCTACACCATGTAAAATTAAGTCTGTCAGAAAATATGGTGCAACAATCTATGGAATTGCCGTTGACAAAACAAAAATAAAAATCAATTGAAATATTGCAGCAACATTGTTTTTTAGTATAATTTAACAATTTTTAAATAAAATTAAAATAATAATAAATCATGAAGGGAGACTGAAAAATGGATATTAAAGTTTTAAAAATTGCATTGGCAGGACTTCTTCATGATATTGGAAAATTTATGGAAAGAGCTGGAATAGATATCCCATCTGAATACATAGATGGCAATCAATCCCTGTATCAACCAAAAACTAATTGGCAATACACTCACAAACATGCCCTTTACACAGCTTACTTTATTGATGAAATGGTTAAATATTTTCCTCGAGAAATTACAGAATATGCCTCTTCAAGGGATTCTCTTATAAATCTTGCTGCAAAACATCACAAACCAGACTCTGACTCTCCTGAACAACTAATAATTCATGAAGCAGATTGCCTTAGCAGTGGAGTTGAAAGAAAAGAATTTGAAGAAGAAAAATGGATTGCAAAAAAAGCAAAGGAAATTCCATTATTCCCGATACTTGAAGATATATCAGTTGCTGAAAAATGGAAGGAAAATAAACCTGAAAACTTTATTTTTTCCTATCCTCTGAAAGAAATTTCTCCATTAAACATCTTTCCTGTAAAAAAGCAGGACTCTCAGCAACTGGCTTATGGTGAGCTTTATCAAAAATTTATTCAAGTCTTTAAAAGTCTTCCTCATAAAGAATGTCTTAAACTCTGGATGGAACATTTTGATTCATTACTTTTTGTTTTTACCACTTCAATCCCATCGGCAACACTAAAACACTCTGATGGTAGATTTGAGGAAATTATATCAGACATTTCTCTTTATGACCATGGCAGACTTACCTCTGCCTTTGCTGTTTCAATGTATCTTTATCATCTGTTAACAGATTCAATGGATAAAAATTCAATAGAAAAGACGGATGAAAAGAAGTTTCTTTTAATTGAAGGAAATTTTTACGGCATTCAGGATTTTATATTTTCAGAAGGTGGTTCTACAGCTAAATATGCAGCCAAAATGCTGAGAGGCAGATCCTTTTATGTTTCTTTACTCAGTGAGCTTGCTGCAGATTTTTTACTTGACAGACTCGGGTTACCTTTTACATCAGTTGTTACAAATGCAGCAGGAAAATTTAAAATTCTGGCTCCAAACACGAAAAAACATATTGATGCATTAAAATCAACAGAGTATGAAATAAATCATTGGCTTATGGAAAACTTTTATGGAGAGGTAAGTATTGGTTTTAGCTGGGTGGAAGCATCACCAGAGGATTTTATTTGCAGTAAAGACAGTCTTGAAAAACTTTTAAGGGCGATAGGCAGAGCTTCAGAGGAACGCAAATACAAGAAAATAGATCTTATCCAATACGGAGGAACAAAATATACAGAGAAATATCTTGATAAATTTTCAGATGCTGGGGTATGTCCTCTTTGCAATCGTAGAGCAGCAAATCATGAAAATGAAATAAAAGAAGAATACCTCTGTGATATTTGTTACGATCATGTAAAAATTGGCGAAAATCTTGTTAAAAAAGATATTGTTACAATAGCTACAGCTGATGCAGCGCTTCCTGAAAAACTTAAGGTGCCAATTTTTGATAAATATCAGGTAAGCTTTGTATCAGGTAAACTTTCAGAACTTTTAAGACAAAATAAAATAGTTCATTATTGGAATATTAACTCTCTCTGGAAAGACAGTAGCATCCTTGAAAATTTTGCTTCGATCAAACTGATAAATGGCTATGTTCCAAAATTTACACCGGAGTATGAAAAAGAGATTGAGAAACTTACTTATAAAGACTCAGAGCAAGATAACAAGGAAACAAGGGAAGCTATTCAGAAACAATCAATTCTTAGCTTTCATCATATTGCAAAACTCTCATTGCAGGAGACTCCCTCTGGATTTGCTGGAGTTGATGCTCTTGGCGTTTTCAAAGCAGACATTGATAATCTTGGAACAATATTTGCAAAAGGATTAAGACCAGAGAAAAGAACCTTTTCAAGATATGCCACACTTTCACGGCAACTTAATCTCTTTTTTACTCTTTATTTGCCTTATCTATGTAAAACAGAGTTTAAAAACATATACACAATTTTTGCAGGTGGAGATGATCTTTTTCTTATTGCTCCATGGAAGGAAATAATCAGATTTTCTATGAGAATTTCTGAAGATTTTTACAAATACTGCTGTGAAAACAGCGAAATTACGCTTTCAGCTGGAGTATATATTACAAAGCCTGAAACTTCTGTGATGACAATGGCTGAGATTTCAGAAAAGGCATTAGAGCAATCAAAATACAGCGGGAAAAACAGAATAACAATCTTTAATTGTCCAGTGGAGTGGAATAAATTAAAAGAATTTAACGAGATTATAAAAGAATTAGACAGCTGGCTTAGCAAGGAAATTATAACCAATTCATTCATATATAAATTGAATGAAATTAGAGAGCTTGCAGAGGAAGCAGAAAAAATACTGAAGGAGCAGTCAATTCACAAAAATCTGAATCCTTTAACCTGGAGAGCTAAACTCTATTACTTTGCTATAAGAAATATTGGAAAGGGAAAAAACAAAGAAGAAAGAATCAAAATTACAGAAGAAATTTTATCCAAACTTGCAAACTGGATAGAGACATACAAGGAATCCTTTAGGATTCCTTTATGGCATACAATTTATATAAGGAGGAAAGCATGAACAACAAAATCAAATTCTGGGAAGATGAAGCCAGAGAAATTGTAAATCCAGAGCTGTTTTCTGAAATAGCTGATAAATGGGCAAAAGACATAAAAGAAAGTGGTAAGAAAAAGAAAGATAAAAACAAGATTTCTCAATTAAGGAAATTTTATGATGAAGTTTTAACTTTTCATGGAAGAATAAAAAATGATGAAGAATTTCAGAAAATGCTTCCCTACATTAAAATTCTTAATGCAAAAGCCTACTATGCTGAAGGCAGAAATCTTATTACAGAAGAATTTAGAATGTTTCTTAAGGAATGTATAAATCAAATTCGGAGTAAAAAAGATTTTGATGTCTTTGTTAAGTTTTTTGAAGCTTTTATGGGTTTTTACAGGTATTATGACGAAAAAATGAAATAAAGGAGGCAACTGATGAAACTAAAAGAAATTAAAGCAATTAAAGGTAAAATAATCATCAAAACAGGATTGCACATAGGTTCAGGCAACATGGAAATGCAAATAGGTGGAACAGACAACCCTGTTATAAAACACCCCTTTACACAAGAGCCATATATTCCAGGTTCATCTCTAAAAGGAAAAATAAGAAGTCTTCTGGAGTATTACTATGGCGTTGTTCAAGAAGCAGCAAAATCAGAAGATTTTAAGAATTCAGGTGGGCTGGCAACTCCAAAGATGCTTAAAAATGCAGATGGTGAGATAAAAAATCACATCAAAAATATACTAAAAGTATTTGGTGCAGGTGCAGGAGAAACTGATGAGAACTTGATTATAGAAATTGGACCAACAAGAGTCTCATTTAGTGATTGTAGATTAAATGAAGATTTCAAAAAAAAAGCTGAACAAAATCATTGGAGCTATATTGAAGTAAAATCTGAAAACAGAATAAATCGTATCACAGGAACAGCAAAGGATCCAAGATTTATTGAAAGAGTTCCAGCAGGAACTGTATTTGACTTTGAAGTATATTTTAAAGTTCTGGATGATGAAGATGAAAAACTTTTTGAAGACTATTTATTAAAAGGACTTAAACTCCTTGAGCTTGACTCTCTTGGAGGCTCTGGAAGTCGTGGATATGGAAAAATTGAGTTTCAATTTTATGATGAAGCCTTAAAAAATAAATTCAACTCTTTAAAGCTCTGGGGGTAACTTTGAAAACCTATATTGTAAAGATAAAGCCTTTGACAGGTTTTGGAAGTCCTATAAAGGGAGATACTCTTTTTGGACACCTTTGCTGGCAAGCCTTTGAGGATTCTCAACTTTTTGGTAAATCTCTTCAGGAGCTTCTTAAAGACTATGAAGAAAATCCTTTTATTGTTGTTTCTTCAGCTTTTCCTGTAGTGAAGGAAAAAATTTATCTGAAACGTCCATCAATGCCATTGTATAAGCTATTTAAAATTTCAGAGAAAGAATTCATACAAAAGAGGAAGGAATTAAAAAGCAAAAATTACTTTGCCTTTGAAATTCCCCTTAAGCCCCTGAATGAGATTACATACGAGAAGATAAATTTTATTGAAGAAGACAGCCAAATAAGATGCACCATAAACAGATTAACAGGCACAACAGGTGAAGCTCCATTTACTCCTTACACAGTTGATAAAATTTATTTCAAGACAAAACTTGCCATATTTATAGGGCTGAGACAGGATATAGCAGTTGAATCATTTAAAGAAGCACTTAAAAGAGTAGGAAATTACGGGTATGGCAAAGATGCAACAGCTGGATATGGTAAATTTGAAGTAGAGGATATCAAAGAAATTCAACTTTTGGCAAGCTCCGGTAATTATAATGCTTTGTATACCCTTTCTCCTTCAGTACCAAAGAAAGAAGAAGTAAAAGATATTTATTTCACCCCTTTTATTAGATTTGGTCGTTTCGGAAGCATTTTTGCAAAATTAAAAAATCCATTTAAAAATCCTGTTGTATTTGCTGATGAAGCAGCAGTATTAATTCCAAATGGAGATATTAAAAAACCTTACATTGGAATGAGCATACAGAATCTTTCAAAAGCTATCCCTGAAGCAGTAACACAGGGATACTCCTTAGTTTTACCTGTGGAGGTGCAAGATGCTTTATGAGATAAAGCTTCATATTTTAAGTCCAGTTCACATTGGATGTAATGAGTGCTATACTCCTACAGAATTTGTCATAGATGTTGACAAAAGCATAATGATTCATTTTGATTTATGGCAATTTATAAAAACTCTTAATGATAAAGAATGGAAGGAATTTGAAAATATATCTGAAAAAGACACAGTTGCCTGTCTTGTGCAATTGTATAGATTTTATTCAAAAGTTAAGGAAAAAGTAAAAGGACGAATTATTTCCATTCCTAAAGAATTAGCTGAAAGATACAGAGAAGTAAAGCAACTGAACGATGAAAAAGAAATTTTAAAAAAATTCAATGAGTTTGAGATACCAAGAACTTTTTTCAATCCCTACACACAAACTCCCATAATTCCTGGAAGTTCTTTAAAAGGCTCTTTAAGAACTGGCTATCTTGATAAAACGCTTGCAGAGTCTCCAGATAAAGAGAATTTAATAAAAAATGCAGATCCCAGGAATCCTGAGCAACTGGAGGCGAAAATTCTTGAAGGTCAAATGTCAACAGATCCTTTTAGACTCTTAAAAATTTCAGATTTGGAACCTGAAGGACAAGTAAAAACAAAAGTGATATATCAAATAAATGTGAACAAATTGAAAGACAATATTCGTTCAACCCTTTCTATTCCTATAGAAGTCATTCCTGAGGGAAGTATATTTAAGGGCACTGTAAAATTAGACAGTCTGATAGAAAATTCTGATATAAAAAAGCCTTTTGACTTTAAATCTCTTCTTACCAAAGTTCATGCCCATTACGCCGAGATTTTTAATAGGGAAGTTGATTTGAGAAAAAATAAAGGTTTTAGACGGCCTCTTATAGAGCAATTTAAAAATGAATTAAAAATCAAATATTTTCTAATTCGCATCGGGAAACACTCAGGTGCAGAGGCTGTTACAATAGAAAGTGTAAGAAAGATAAAGATAAGAACAGCAAAAGGTTCAATATGGGATAAAACACCGACAACCATCTGGCTTGCCTCTCAGAACAAAAAACCAGCTAATCTTAGTCAAGCAATACCTTTTGGATGGGTTATGCTTGAGGTAGTAAATGCAGATACACTATAAAATTGTTGAGTTTACACTGAAAGCTGAGACAGAAATAAATTTGCCAGATTTTAAAGGCTCTGCTTTTAGAGGAGGTTTTGGAAATATTCTCAGACAAATTACATGCGTTCTTAAAAGACAGCAATGTATAGACTGCCCCATTAAAACAAAGTGTATTTATGCCTATGTTTTTGAAACTGTTTCTGATACTACAGCAAATTTTTTAAACATGCATAAATATGAAAAAGTGCCTCATCCCTTTGTCTTTGAACCACCCTTAGACAAGAAAAAATTATACCAGCCAGCAGAAGAATTTAAATTTAAAATAATCCTTATTGGAAAAGCAATAGAGTATTTACCATACTTTGTTGTTACAATTAAAGAACTTGGCAAGGTAGGCATTGGTAAAGCTAAGGGAAAATTTATCATTTCCAACATATCATCATCTAATTCAGAGACAATATCATTAAATTCCGTCAATTTAGAGCAAAATTTTACAAAATTGTCTTTAAATATTCTTACTCCTATCAGGATAAAATATAATCGTTCACTTGTCAATCAACTTGATTTTCATGTTCTTATTCGGTCAATTCTAAGAAGAATTTCATTATTGTATTATTTTCATTGTAAAAAAGAACCTTTACAGGTTGATGTAAACTCATTGATTGAAAAAGCAGAAAAAGTCAAAATATTAGATGACAACACACGTTGGTATGACTGGGAGCGTTACTCAAGCAGGCAGGACACCAGAATGAAACTTGGTGGAGTAGTTGGAGAAATTACCTATGAAGGAGACATCACGCCATTTATCCCATTTCTTAAAGCTTGTGAAATTCTCCATGTAGGTAAAGGAACGAGCTTTGGCTTAGGCAAATATGAAATAGTTAACCATCAAATAAAACTTTAATTTTATCATTCAATATCCTTTAGTCTGTTTAAAATTCACTTTCTCTGGATAACCACAAAATGCGACTTTGGCAATCTAACTTTAAATCGCTTTAAAATGTTGTCTTCAGTGCTCCTTTATA
>NZ_JBMFOO010000024.1:0-7736 GCF_049969575.1 Thermodesulfovibrio sp.
CTCAAACTTTGCCTTTCCCATTACCTTCCTCCTTAAAATCTTTAAAACTTTATTTGTTATTTCCCTTTATCTTAGCAATTATCTGCTCTGTAAGATTTTTAGGAACCTCATCATAATGCGAAAACTGCATTGTATATGTGCCTCTACCCTGTGTTTTTGACCTCAAATCAGTTGCATACCCGAACATTTCTGCCAGAGGAACCATTGCTCTTATAACCTGTGCTTTTCCTCTTTTTTCCATAGACTGAATTTTACCACGTCTTGAATTTAAATCTCCTATCACCTCACCCATATAATCTTCTGGAACTACCACTTCTACATCCATAATTGGTTCCAATAAAACAAGTCCAGCTTTTTTACAAGCATCTTTAAATGCCATTGAAGCAGCAATTTTAAATGCAAGCTCTGAAGAGTCAACCTCATGATAGGAGCCATCAAAAAGAGTCACCCTTACATCAACAACAGGATATCCAGCAAGAACTCCTCCCTCCATAGCTTCAACAATACCTTTTTCAACAGCAGGAATGAATTCTCTGGGAATAGTTCCTCCAACAATATTATTCACAAACTCAAAGCCCTTTCCTCTCTCTAAGGGCTCCACTTCAATCCACACATGTCCATACTGACCACGTCCACCAGTTTGCCTTATAAACTTTCCTTCAGCCTTAGCTGGCATTTTAATCGTTTCTTTATAGGCAACCTGAGGTTTTCCAACATTTGCTCCAACTTTAAATTCTCGTGTGAGCCTGTCAACAATTATTTCAAGATGAAGCTCTCCCATTCCAGAAATAATTGTCTGACCAGTTTCTTCATTAAAGCTTACCCTGAAAGAAGGATCTTCCTGAGAAATTTTCTGCAATGAAAGAGATAATTTTTCTTGATCTGCTTTTGTTTTTGGTTCTATAGCAACAGAGATAACAGGCTCGGGAAACTCTATGGATTCAAGAACAATAGGATTATTTTCATCGCAAAGAGTATCTCCTGTTAAAGTATTCTTTAAACCTACGACAGCTGCGATATCTCCTGCACAGATTTCTTTTATTTCTTCTCTTCTATTTGAATGCATTCTAAAAATTCGTGCAACTCTTTCCTTTATATTTCTTGTGGAATTGTATACATAGCTACCAGATGTTAAAACTCCTGAGTAAACACGCACATAAGTAAGACTACCCATGTAAGGGTCTGCCATTATCTTGAATGCAAGAGCTGTCAATGGTTCATCTACACTTGGTTTTCTTGATATTTCTGCCCCATCAAGAGGATTTATTCCTTTTACAGGAGGAATATCAAGAGGAGAAGGTAAATAATAAACAATTGCATCAAGAAGCATTTGAACTCCCTTATTTTTGAAGGCAGAACCACATAAAACAGGAGTGAGCTTCATCTGGATTGTTCCTTTTCTTAAGGCAGCCCTTATTTCTTCTGCAGTAATCTCCTCCCCAGAAAGATATTTTTCCATAATTCTGTCATCTATGTCACAAAGGGCTTCTATCATTTTTTCTCTATATTTTTTTGCCCCCTCAAGATACTCAGAGGGAATTTCATCTTCTACAAATTTGGCACCGAGAGTTTCATCGTCGAAATAATAAGCTTTCATTTCAATCAGGTCTATAGGCCCTCTAAAGGTATCTTCTCTGCCAATAGGAATCTGAACAGCAACAGGATTAGCACCGAGTTTTTCTACCATGCTTTCTATTGACATAAAAAAATCTGCTCCTATTTTATCCATCTTATTCATAAAAGCAATTCTCGGCACTTTATATTTATCAGCCTGTCTCCAAACAGTCTCACTCTGAGGCTCCACTCCTGCTGAAGCATCAAAAACAGCAATAGCTCCATCAAGCACTCTTAAAGATCTCTCTACTTCAATTGTAAAGTCCACATGTCCAGGAGTGTCTATTATGTTGATTTTGTGATCTTTCCACATACAGCTTGTAGATGCTGCAGTAATAGTTATTCCACGCTCCTGTTCCTGAGGCATCCAGTCCATTACTGCTGTGCCTTCGTGGACCTCGCCTATTTTATATGTAACGCCGGTATAATACAGAATTCGCTCAGTAGTAGTTGTTTTACCAGCGTCAATATGAGCCATAATACCAATATTTCTCGTCTTCTCAAGTGGGAATCTTTCCATAATACTCCTCTAAATTACCACCTATAATGCGCAAAGGCTCTATTGGCTTCTGCCATTCTGTGGGTTTCTTCTTTTTTCTTTATTGAAGCACCTACATTATTGTAGGCATCTAATATTTCTGCAGCAAGTCTTTCTTTCATTGTCTTTTCTTTTCTTTGACTTGCATATGTTTTAAGCCATCTTAATGCAAGACTTAATCTTCTGTTGGGTCTTACTTCCATTGGAACCTGATAGGTAGCACCTCCAACTCTACGAGGCCTTACTTCAAGAACAGGTTTAATATTTTCAATTGCCTGTTTAAACACTCTTAATGGATCCTGACCTGTTTTTTCCCTGATAATTTCAAAAGCACCATAGCATATTTTTTCACTTATTGATTTTTTACCATCTTCCATAATTACATTTATCAATTTTGATACAAGTTTACTCTGATATTTTGGATCAGGTAAAACTTCTCTTTTTGGAACATAACCTCTTCTTGGCATCTTCTACTCCTGCTTATTTTGGTCTTTTAGTTCCATATTTTGAACGACTCTGTCTTCTATTATTAACACCTGCACAATCCAGCGTTCCTCTTACAATATGATATCTAACACCTGGTAAATCCTTTACTCTTCCGCCTCTTACAAGAACTATTGAATGCTCCTGTAAATTGTGCCCTTCTCCAGGTATATAAGCTATTACCTCAACTCCGTTAGTAAGCCTTACTTTTGCTACTTTTCTTAAAGCAGAATTAGGCTTTTTTGGAGTTGTTGTATATACCCTTACGCAAACCCCTCTTTTCTGAGGGCATGATTGCAAAGCAGGTGATTTGGTTTTCTTTTCAACCTTCTGCCTGCCTTTTTTTACTAATTGTGCAATTGTTGGCACCTTTTCACCTCATAATAAAATTACTTTAACAAAACTTTAACATTCGTAGACAAGACTTTTTAGTTTATCAAAAAATAAAAAGTCTGTCAAGTAAGTTAGCAGCAAAATTTGAAATATATAAAAAGTAATTTAACCAATTTCATATAAAAAAAGCAACAAGAATCAATAATCTTAGTCAGGAGAATTTCTGTGATACTTGCTTTTTCTCTTCCTTATTTTTTCAATTTCTTTCTGTTTTTCTGTAGGAATGCCTAAATATTCTTTTAATTTTTCCACAAGCATTCTGCGTGCAAAAAAGCGATTTAATCCCTGGGATCTTTCCTTTGTGCATTTTACCTCAATCCCTGTAGGTTTATGCTTTAAATAAACTCCTGTAGAAGCTTTATTTAGCTTCTGTCCTCCATGTCCCGAGCATCTGATAAACTTCTCATCAATATCTGATTCCTTTATTCCCAGCTTTTGCATTTCACTTAAAAGCTCTTTTTCTTTCTTTTCAGTTACTGGAAATTTTCCCATTTTAGGAAAGAAGTGGCAAAATTTTATTGATTTCTCCAAGAGTTTTAATAACTATGTCTGCCTCTGTCTTTTGTAATGTTTCAAAACTGTAAGGGCCTGTAGCCACAGCTATTACCTTTGCTCCATAGGGCTTTGCACAGGCTACATCTCTTGGAGTATCGCCAATAACAATACAATGATGGAAATCTAAATAATTATTGAATGTCTTTGAAAATCTCTTAACAGCTATGGGCAAAAGCTTGTTTCTGTCTTCATGGTCACTTCCAAAAGCACCAGTAGGGAAAAAAGAATTTAAGCCAAAGGGGTCTAACTTAATTCTTGCGCCTTTTTCAAGATTTCCTGTAAGAAGTCCCATTGGATATTTTAATTCATGATAAATGAGTTTTATAAATTCATCAACCCCTGGTTTCAAATGCTTTGAATTGTTATTGATTTCAATTTTTAGATTTTCAAGATAACTCTCAATTAAATCATTAACTAACCACGAAGAGGGCTCAATCCCATTAAGCAGAAGTCCTTCTTTTATTATCTGGATATCGGTTTTACCAGCCATTTCAAAGTTTTTAAAGGCCTCTTTAATTCCAAGAACCTTTTCAAAAGCTTTATTGAGAGAGCGGGTTCCCGCTCCTCCAGCACTGATTAAAGTTCCATCAATATCAAAAAGAATTAGCTTCATAAATCCTCCGTGAAATTAACTTTTCTTTCAGAAATTTTGCAGTTTTTGATGTAGGCTCTGGCTCTTTATTCCATTCTATTGAATCTTTTTTCTTTAAAGCTTCATCAAGTAAGACAAGAAAGACTCTTCGTGGTAATTCATAGGCTCCAAGGCTTAATAAATGTCTGTTTGTAATCTGGCAGTCAATAAAATAAAAACTATTTTTAATCAGATGCTCAACAAGGCAGGCAAGAGCCACCTTTGATGCATCTTTCATAAGTGTAAACATTGACTCACCAAAAAAAGCTCTACCAATTGAGACTCCATACAGTCCTCCTACTATTTTACCTTCAAACCAGACTTCCACTGAATGAGCATATCCAAGTTTATGAAGCTTTATATAAGCCTCCATCATTTCTGGAGTAATCCAGGTTCCTACAGAATCCCTTCTTGGAGCTGTGGCACATCCCTTAATAACAGAGATAAAATTTCTATCAAAACTAACTTTATAAATGTCTTTTTTCAAACTCTGATAAAGACTTCTTGACATTTTAAAAAGCATGGGAAATATCAGAGGCCTCTGAGGAGGTAACCACCACAGAATTGGTTCATTATTGTACCATGGGAATATTCCTGACCTGTAGGCAAGTATAAGTCTTTCCGTGCTAAGATCTCCACCAATTGCAAGTAATCCATCAGGATCTGCAAATTCTGGATGAGGAAAGAATAATTCATCACGACGAAGCAAATACACCGTCATCTATTTCAAAAGAAAGGCTTCCTTCATGTAGAGTTACGATAACTTTTCCACCTTGTTTAAGTCTTCCAAATAAGATTTCTTCAACAAGCGGCACTTTTATTTCTCTTTGAATAATTCTTTGAAGGGGTCTTGCTCCAAATTTTGGATCAAAACCCTTTTGAGCAATCCATTTTCGCGTTTTCTCTGTAATTTCAACGAAAATATTTTTTGATGCAAGCTGTTCATTAAGTTCCTTTATAAATTTGTCCACAATCTTTAAAACAATATCTTCAGGTAAAGGATTGAAGGTAACTATTCCATCAAGTCTGTTACGAAATTCAGGGCTAAAAAGTCTTTCAACTGCTTCTTTACTTTTTCTGAGTTGATCAGAACTTCTATCACCAAAACCAATTACTGGTCTTTCCATTTCTCTTGCACCAATGTTTGATGTCATAATAAGAATGACATTCCTCATATCTGCCTTTCTTCCTGTGTTGTCCGTGAGAGTTCCATAGTCCATTACCTGAAGCAGCACATTAAATATATCTTCATGAGCTTTTTCTATCTCATCAAGCAAAAGCACGCAGTGAGGATTTTTTCTTATCTGCTCAGTAAGAAGTCCACCCTGTTCAAATCCAATATATCCTGGAGGAGCTCCAATAAGCTTTGCAACAGAATGTTTCTCCATATATTCAGACATATCAAATCTTATAAAACTAATTCCCAGTATGTTTGCCAGCTGTCTTGCAAGTTCTGTCTTTCCAACTCCAGTAGGACCGGTAAACAGAAAGCAACCTATTGGTCTCTGAGGCTCTTTAAGACCCGCCTTAGCAAGTTTTATTACTCTTGAAACTACTTCTATTGCTTCATCCTGCCCAAAAATTACAGATTTTAATCCTGATTCAAGATTTTTAAGTCTGTCAGCTTCACTTGATGTTATCTCCTGAGAAGGTATTCTTGCTATTTTTGCCACTGTCTGCTCAATTACTTTTTCAGTAACAACAGGATTATCGCTGTGGTAAAGTCTCACAACAGCACCTGCCTCATCAATAACATCAATGGCTTTATCTGGTAAAAATCTCTCTGTTATATATTTCGCTGAAAGATGAACTGCTGCACGCAGAGCCTCTTCAGTATAGATAACTCCATGATAGTCTTCATAATGGGATTTAAGTCCTTTAAGAATTTCAATTGTCTCTTCCTCAGAAGGCTCGGAGATGTCTATTTTCTGAAATCTTCTTGAAAGTGCCCTGTCTTTTTCAAAATAGTTTCTATATTCTTCATAAGTTGTAGCACCAATACAGCGGATTTTCCCTTCAATTAAAACAGGCTTTAAAAGATTTGATGCATCAACAGTGCTTCCACTTGCAGATCCAGCACCAACAACAGTATGAATCTCGTCTATAAAAAGTATGCAGTCTTTGATTTTATAAAGAGAGTTTATTAAAGTCTTCATCCTTGCTTCAAAATCTCCCCTATATTTAGTCCCTGCAAGCAATGAACCCATGTCAAGAGCAAAAATTTTAACATCTTTAAGATGCTCTGGAACTTTATCATGAGCAATCTTTAACGCCAGTCCTTCAACAATTGCTGTTTTTCCAACCCCTGGTTCGCCTACCAGAATTACATTATTTTTTCTTCTCCTGCTTAAAACCTGGATAACCCTTTCAAGTTCACTGTCCCTACCAATTATTGGGTCAATTTCTCCTCTTCGTGCCTTTTCAACCAGTTCTATTGTAAAGGTCTTAAGAGGATCTCCCCGTTTTTCCTCTTTTGTTACAGTTTCTCCAAAGCGTGTCTTAGGACTACCATGAGAAATATAATTCAAAATATCAATTCTTGTAATTCCATATGACTTAAGAAGGTTTACTGCGTAGGTTTCCTCCTCAAGAAAAAGGGAGGCAAGGAAATCTCCTGCATCAGCTTCTTTTTTTTCTGCACTTTTTATATGATTGAGAGTTCTTTCCATCACTCTCTGGAAACTCACTGTTGGATATGTCTGACCCTTATTTTTTCTTTTTGGAACCTGTTCTTCAAAAAATCTTTCAATATTTCTTTTAATCTGTTCAGGATCGCCGCCACAGTTTTTAATTATCTCCATACCAAACTCATCATGAAGAATAGCATAAAGAAGATGTTCAACTGTAAGATATTGATGGCCTCTCTCAATGGCATCTTCAACAGTGGCTGATATAATAATCTGTAAATCCTTATTGATCATCTCTTTCTATAGTGCATTTTAATGGAAAACCATTAGCTCTTGCAAGGCTTTCCACCTGAGCCACCTTTGTTTCAGCAATCTCCTTTGGATAAATTCCTGCAAGACCTTTTCCGTGTCTGTGAACATAAAGCATAATTTGGGTGGCTTCTACTTTTGATTTGTCAAAAATTGTCATTAACACATGAACAACAAAATCCATTGTTGTGTAATCATCATTCAGCAGATAAACTCTGTAACGGTCAGGAGCATCAATTGAGATTTCCTCTTGTTCTTCGAGGAAAATTTTTTCTTCCATAATTTTATGATAAAAGAACAGGTATCAAAAGTTCAATAAAATTTAATGTCTGAGTAATCCGAAAATTCCTATGAGAATAGTTATAAATGTGAAGCCTGCCCCCATAAACCATTGCAAAAATTGAATTCTTTTATCAATTGCCTCAAAACGCTTATCAATTGCCTCAAAACGCTTCTCAGTTGCTTCATGATAAGCTTTCATCTCATTGCGCACTGCCTCAAAACGCTTATCCATTGCCTCAAAACGCTTCTCAGTTGCTTCATAATAAGCTTTCATCTCATTGCGCACTGCCTCAAAACGCTTATC
>NZ_JBMFOO010000024.1:7836-11163 GCF_049969575.1 Thermodesulfovibrio sp.
CGCTTCTCAGTTGCTTCATGATAAGCTTTCATCTCATTGCGCACTGCCTCAAAACGATTATCGCTCGCTTCACGATATGCTTTCATCTCACTGAGAATTGCCTCAAAGCGTTTCTCACTTGCTTCAAATCTGGCATTTTCAATTTCTCTTAATGCCTTAAGTTCTTCTTCAACTCGGATTATCCTTTCAATAAGAGAAAATTCTTTTACCCGTTGTTCATTCTGACGGACAAAGTTTTCAACAATCTCTTTTACAAGGGCTTCCAATTCTTGTTTTGATATTTTTTCTATAACTTCAGGCATAACTTAATTATATCACAATTTATGTTCTATAGGCAGAGTTTATTCGCACATATTCCTCAGATAAATCTGTTGTAAAAATCTTTGCCTGTCCTTTACCAAGATTCAGATTTATCAAAATCTCAATCTCACTCTGCTTTAAAGATTCTTTTAAATCTTCTTCTTTAATCGTTGGCATTCCTTTAGCAAAAAGGCATATGTCATTTATATAAATCTCAATTTTTTCTTCCTTTAAAGAAACTCCAGAGTACCCCGCAGCAGCAATCACTCTACCCCAGTTGGGATCACATCCATAAAAGGCTGTTTTAACCAGAAGGGAATTTGCCACAGCTCTGGCAACTCTTTTTGCATCCTGAGCTGTCTTAGCTCCTTTAACATTAACTGTTATGAATTTTGTTGCTCCTTCCCCATCCTTCACTATCATTTTTGAAAGCTCAATGCACAAATCAGTAAGGGCTCCTTTAAACTGCTTCCATAAAGTGGTTTTTCTTTCAATCTTTATATCAGATTCTCCATTTGCAAGCATTAAAACCGTATCATTTGTTGACATGTCTCCGTCAACTGTAATTGAGTTAAAGCTCTGTGCCACAGCATCTCTTAAAGCCTCTTTCATCAAATCCGAACTTATCTTTGCATCCGTAAGTATTGCGCACAGCATTGTTGCCATATTCGGAGAGATCATTCCAGCACCCTTACATATTCCAAGAATTGTCAATGCAGTATCCTCTTTAATTTGCCTGTATGTAAGCTTTGGAAAAGTATCTGTTGTCATTATTGCTTCTGCAACCTGTGCTGGCTGAGCATTGCCAAGACTGCTTACAAGTTCATCAACTGCTTTAATGATTTTTTCAACAGGTAAAGGCACTCCTATAACTCCTGTTGAAAGCGGTAGAACATGTTCTTTATTGATATTAAGCCTGTCTGCCAGATAATTAGTTATTTTTAATGCATTGTCTATCCCGTTCTGCCCTGTACAGGCATTTGCATTTCCACTGTTTAAAATCAATGCCTGAGCCTGTCCTGAGCGTATTCTTCTCATACATATTTTTACTGGCGCTGCTTTAATTTGATTTGTAGTAAAGACTCCTGCAACCTGTGCTGGTTTCTTAGAATAAATTAATGCAATATCATACCTGTCTGGGTACTTAATCCCTGCCTTTGCAACAGAATAGAGAAATCCTCTTGGTGAAACAATGTCCATTACTGCTCACCCAACTTAAATGTATCATGAAGAACTCTTACAGCAAGCTCAGTATATTTAGCATCAATAAGGCATGAAATCTTTATCTCTGATGTGCTTATTGCCATTATGTTTATTCCATGATTGGCAAGGGCTTCAAACATCTGAGCTGCTACTCCCGAATGTGTTCTCATGCCAACGCCTACAATGGAAATTTTCGCTATCCCCTCATTTAAAATAACTCCCTCAGCTCCAAGTTCTTTTGAAATTTTTTCTGTAAGTTCAAGAGCTTTTTTAGCATCTGTTTTAGGAACAGTAAAAGAAATGTCAGTTGCTTTACCATCACTGCTTATGTTCTGAACAATCATGTCAACAACAATATTGGCATCTGCCACTGCTTTAAACAGTTTTGCTGCTATTCCAGGTCTGTCAGGAACTTTAAGAATTGTAATCTTTGCCTGATTTTTGTCATGGGCAATGCCTGATACTACAACTTTTTCCATATCTTTATCCTCCTTTGTAACTAATGTTCCTGGATTCCAGTTAAAGCTTGAACGAACTATTACAGGGACATTGTATTTCATTGCAAACTCCACAGAACGAGTTTGCAAAACCTTTGCTCCCAGTGAAGCAAGTTCAAGCATTTCTTCATAAGAAATCTTATCAAGCTTACGGGCATTGGGCACAATATTTGGATCAGCAGTAAATACACCATCAACATCTGTATAAATCTCACATAAATCAGCATTCAATGCAGCTGCTATGGCAACAGCTGTAAGATCAGAGCCACCTCTACCAAGTGTTGTCACATCCTCTGTTTCTGTAATTCCCTGAAATCCTGCAACTACTACAACATAACCATCTTCCAGAGCTTTCAATGCTCTTGTTGCGATAATTTTCTCAATTCTTGCCTTTGTATGTACTGCATCGGTAATGATTCCCATTTGCCTTCCAGTAAGAGCAATTGCCTTATGTCCCAGTTCACATAAAGCCATTGCTGTAAGTGCGGCAGTAACTCTTTCTCCAGAGGAAAGAAGCAAATCCATCTCCCTTTCTGGTGGGTTTGAACATACCTGATGAGCGAGTCCAATGAGTTTGTCTGTCTCTCCAGCCATTGCAGAAACAACAACCACCACTTTGTTGCCTTCTTTAACAGTTTTTGAAATCCTTTCTGCAACAGCTTTTATTCTTTCAATGTTTGCAACAGAAGTTCCACCATATTTTTGAACAATAAGCATAGGCGCCTCCATCTCGGAAATTTGAGTTTTTCTATTATGTAAAAATTCTTCAGTTTTTTACAATTACTTAGATTTATCCCTCCTGGCTTGAGCTTAATCCAGAAAATATTATTGTTCTTCCTTGAGGAATGTCTTCAGATACAGCAGAAATTCTCGAAGTTGCTATCAAAGCAAAGATAACTGTAACTTTCGGATTCCCAAAAAGAGGACATCTACTTTTTCCCGGAAAAGAATATACAGCTTTTTATTAAAGATGTCGGTAAAAAAGAAAGCCTGAATATTGCCATGCGTGCTACTGTGCTGCTTTATGAAATTCTTCATCAATGCTCCTTAAAGCCTCATTAAACTCTTGAAGATAAAAAGGTTTGGTAAGACAGAGAGCATTATATTTGAAAATTTCTTCTTCAGGGCAGTTCAAGGTAGATAAAATTATCACAGGTTTATGAAAAATTATGCTCTCTATTTCTTTTAGAAGATTCCATTCCTTTATTGTTGTATAATCAGCTATAATAAATTTGTAGTCTGAAAATGATTTTACAGTTGATGTAGCAATTTCACCTTCATAGCCGAAGAACCGTAGATACTCCATTAAGACTTCTCTTACAAGTCG
>NZ_JBMFOO010000024.1:11263-22923 GCF_049969575.1 Thermodesulfovibrio sp.
TTTCTGACACTGAATTAAAAAAATCATTATTGAAAATCATTAAAGAACTGAGCTCAAAATAGTCAGGCTTCCTATACTTGTTTGTGCATATGGTATGATATATTTAAGTGAAAAATTTTTGTGGGGAGGCAGTAATGAAGGTAATTCTCAAAGAAGATGTTCATGGATTGGGTAAAGCAGGACAGATTATCAATGTAAAAGATGGATATGCAAGAAACTATCTTCTGCCAAGAGGACTTGCATTAATTGCTGATGAGAAAAACTTAAAAGCCCTTGAGTATCAAAAGAAAAAATTTGAAGAAGAAGCAAAGAAAAAGCGTCAGGATGCAGAATCAGTTGCAGAAAGACTCAGTGCTCTTGAACTTATAATTAAAGCAAGGGCTGGAGAAGACCAGAAACTTTTTGGTTCCATTACAGCAAAAGATGTAGCAGAAGCTTTACAGAATCAAGGTTTTTCCATTGACAAAAGACAGATCAACATCTTAGAGCCCATAAAAAGATTGGGAGAGCATGAAGTAGAGGTTAAACTCCATTCAAATGTCAGTGCAAAATTAAAGATTAATGTTGTAGGAGAATAATGGCTTATTTAAAGGAAATAGATGCTACTGCCCTCAGACTACCACCTCAGAGTCTTGAGGCTGAACAGGCTGTGCTGGGAGCAATAATTCTTGAAGGAGAATCAATAACTAAAGTAATTGAAATACTTTCACCAGAAGATTTCTACAGCGAAAGACACAGAAAAATTTATCAGGCAATGCTTGAACTTTTTGATAAAAATGAGCCAATTGACCTCATCACTCTTACAGAACATTTAAAGGACAAGGGTGAGCTTGAAGAGGCTGGTGGAGTTGGCTATTTAGGAAATCTTACCACAGTAGTTCCTACAGCAGCAAATATAAAATATCATGCCAGAGTTGTCAGACAAAAGGCTTTATTGAGGGCACTTATTCGTGCCTGCACAGAGATTGTTACAAAGGTTTATGAAGAGCCTGAGGATGCTGAGGAAATGATTGATTATGCTGAAAGATTAATCTTTGAAATTTCAGAAAAACGAACAAATACAAGCTTTTATCATATGAAAGATGTTGTGAAACATACTTTCAAGATAATAGAGAGCATGTATGAGAAAAAGGCAGTAATAACAGGTATTCCTTCAGGTTTCAAGGACCTTGACGAGTTAACCTCAGGTTTTCAGCCAGGGGATTTGATAATTATTGGTGGCAGACCAGGAATGGGAAAAACAGCTTTTTCATTGAACATTGCCCAGCATGTGGGAGTAGAACTTGGGCAGCCTGTCGCCTTTTTCAGCCTTGAGATGTCAAAAGAGCAGATTGCGATGAGACTTCTCAGTAGCATTGCAATGGTAAATTCCACAAGCTTGAGGAAAGGATTTATCAGTAAAAAAGACTGGGAAAGGATTACTGATGCTGCTGTAAGACTCAGTGAAGCTCCAATTTACATAGATGATTCTTCTCAGATGAGCGTTCTTGAGATAAGGGCAAAAGCAAGAAGGCTCAAAATGGAAAAAGGTAGCCTCGGATTGGTTATCATAGACTATCTTCAGCTTATGCGAAGTAGAAACTCATATGATGTAAGAGAGCAGGAAATAGCTGATATATCCCGTTCACTTAAAGCTATGGCAAAGGAGTTAAAAGTTCCTGTCATTGCACTCTCTCAGCTTAACCGTTCAGTGGAAAAAACTTCTGATAGAAGACCTACTCTGGCAAATTTAAGAGAATCAGGTGCAATTGAACAGGATGCAGATGTAATAATTTTCCTTTACAGGGATGAGGTATACAACAGGAAAAACACTGCCAACAAAGGGAAAGCTGAAATAATAGTAGCAAAGCAGAGAAATGGTCCTACTGACACTGTGTATCTTACTTTTCTGGATGATTATACAAGATTCCTTGATTATACAGACATGTACACAGGCACAGAAATACAAGAGGAAGTGTAAAATGCTCAGAAGAAAGCCAGCAGTTGCAGGGTATTTTTATCCATCAAATCCTAAAGAACTTTTATATGAAATGGAAGAATACATGCCCTCACAGGCAAAAGTAAATGCTCGTGGTGCCATATGTCCTCATGCAGGATATGTTTATTCAGGTCATGTAGCAGGTTCAGTATACTCAAGAATTTCTCCTCGGGAAACCTTTATTCTTCTTGGACCAAATCATACTGGTTATGGAGCAGAGATTTCTTTGATGACCGAGGGGCAATGGGATATTCCTCTTGGAAGTTTAAAAATAAATGAAGAACTTGCAAAAAAAATCATGGAAAAATCTTCTGCTACAGAAGACACTGAGGCTCATCTTTATGAACACTCTCTGGAAGTGCAGCTTCCTTTTATTTATAAACTCAATCCTCAGGCTCAGATTGTGCCGATAACATTAAAAATGCTTTCACTTAAAGACTGTCTCAGTTTAGCACAGGGCATTGCTAAAGCAGTGGAAGAACTCACTCTTAAAGATAAAGTTATTGTTATTGCAAGCACAGATATGAGCCATTATTTACCAGATGATCTTGCAAGAAAGGTTGATGCTCTGGTAATTGAAAAAATTAAAGCCTTTGATCCAGAGGGAGTTTACAACACTGTATTAGAGCATGGAATATCAATGTGTGGAGTAATTCCCACCACAGTAATGCTTCAGGCAACAAAACTTCTTGGTGCAAAGGAAGTTCAAATTATTAAATATGCAACCTCTGCTGAAGTTAGCAGAGACTATGATAAAGTTGTAGGATATCTCGGTGCAATTGTCATCTAAGCTGCCTCTGACAGGTGTGATACTTGCTGGTGGAAAATCTTCACGAATGAAAATTAATAAATGTTTACTCTCTTTTAATAACCGCAGGCTTATTGAAATTCTTCTCATAAACTTAAAAGAAATATTTGAAGATCTTTTCATCGTTACAAACTTTCCTGAAGCATATTTTTATACTGGAGTACCTCTCATTGGAGATATTTATCCTTTTAAAGGACCAATGGCAGGAATTCATGTTGCATTGAAAAACTCAAAATACGATGTCTTTGCCTTTGCCTGCGATATGCCTTTTGTTAAAAAAGAAATCATCTATTTTCTTGGTGGAAAACATATTTCTCAAAAAAACAACATAACTGTTGGCTGTTATAATGAAAAAATTTATCCTTTACCAGGGATTTATTCAAAAGAGATGCTGAATGAATTAGAAAATTTACTTAAAGAAGACAAGCTCAGCATGATTAGACTTATTAAAGATGTGCATGCTCAGACAGTTGATGTTGCAAATTTAGATGAAGAAGGGTTATCTTTTATTAATGTAAACACAGAAGAAGATTTAAAATTTCTTGAAAAAGGAGGCAAAAAATGTTTGGATTAGGAACACAGGAATTAATGCTTATTCTCATAATAGTGGTTATTCTTTTCGGAGCAACAAGACTACCACAGATTGGCAAAGGAATTGGAGAGGCTATAAGGAACTTTAAAAAAGCAACCTCTGAAAAGGACGAGATTGATGTAACTCCAAAAAAGGATGAAGAGAAAAAATAAATGTGAGACTTCTTGAAGCAGAGATAGATTTAAAAGCATTAATTCACAACTTTCATACAGTTAAAGCTATTGTCAAGCCAATTAATCCATCCTGCAGGATAATAGCAATTGTAAAAGCAGATGCCTATGGACATGGAGCAGTAGAGGTTACCCGTGCTCTTGAAAAAAGATGCTTTGCCTTTGGAGTGGCTTTTTTTGAAGAAGCTGCCATATTACGAGAAGCAGGAATAAAATCAAAAATTATTGTTCTCTTTGACAGAGAAGTGGAAGGTATATTTAAATACAATCTTACTCCAGTGGTCTTTGATTTTAAACAGGCTCAGCTGCTTTCAAAACAGGCTCACAAAAAAGCAGTTAATCTCTCTGTTCATGTTAAAGTTGAGACAGGTATGGGAAGACTTGGAATTTATAATGCACCATGCGAAACAATTAAAAAAATTGCTCAATTACCAAATATAAAAATTGAAGGTGTCATGAGTCATCTTTCAGAGGCAGAAAACAAAGAATGGACAACAGAACAGATAAGAAAATTTAAAGAGATTCAAAGATGCATTGTTAATCTTGGAATTAGCCCTGTTTTCCACATTGCAAACTCTCAAGGAATCAAATATCCTGAGGCTTTATTTGATGCAGTAAGGCCAGGACTCATGCTTTATGGATACGGTCAAAACTTTGAAAAAGAATTAAAACCATGCATGAAAGTTAAAACAAAAATTATTGACATAAGAAGGCTTCCGAAGGGTTCACCAATAAGTTATGGAAGAACTTTTATAACCAAAAAAAATAGCGTTATTGGAGTTATTCCAGTGGGATATGCTGATGGATATTTCAGAAAATTAACTAATAGAGCAAAGGTTATTGTCAGAGGGAAAAAAGTGCCAGTTGTGGGCACAGTTTGCATGGACCTTACAATGATAGACCTTACAGATATCCGAGAGGTAAAAGTGGATGATGAGGTGATTTTGCTCGGAGACTTAGGAAATGAAAAAATTACAGCTCAGGATATAGCAGAATGGGCAGAGACAATACCATATGAAGTGTTAACTTCCTTAGGAAGCCATGCAAAAAGAAAATATATTAGGGAGGAAGTATGTTAGCAGAGAGAACAAAAAAAATTAAACCTTCAGCAACTCTTGCTGTTGACAGCCGAGCCAAGGAATTAAAAGCAAAGGGAATGGATGTTATAAATTTTGGAGTTGGAGAGCCAGATTTTGACACACCTGAACATATTAAGGAAGCTGCAATAAAGGCAATCAAAGATGGTTTTACAAAGTATACTCCTGTTGGCGGGATTGATGAGCTTAAAGAGGCAATAATTGAAAAACTTGAGCGAGACAATGGATTAAAGTATGAAAAAGCAAACATTTTAGTGTCCTGTGGAGCAAAGCATTCTTTGTATAACATTGCTCAGGCATTATTTGGTCCAGGGGATGAAGTAATAATTCCAGCTCCATACTGGGTTTCTTATCCTGATCAGGTTCTTCTCAATGATGCAAAACCAGTGATTGTTGAAACAACTGAAGACAATGATTTTATGCTTTCTGTAGAGATTTTAAAAGAAAATATTACTTCCCGAACAAAGGCAATTATTCTTAACTCACCATCAAATCCTACTGGTTTCATTTACACAAAAAAAGCACTGGAAGAGATCGCAGAAATTGCTTTAAAACACAACCTTTACATTATTTCTGACGAGATATATGAAAAATTGATTTATGATGGCGGAAAACACATAAGTATTGCATCTTTAAGTGAAGAAGTTAAAAATAAAACCATCGTTGTAAATGGATTGAGTAAATCCCATGCAATGACTGGCTGGAGAATTGGATATGCAGCAGGACCAGAAGAGATTATAAAAACCATGACAAAAATACAGAGTCAGTCCACATCAAATCCAACCTCCATTGCCCAGAAAGCAGCAGTTGCAGCATTGAGAGGACCTCAGAATTGTGTGGCTGAGATGCGTCAGGAGTTTGAAAAAAGAAGAGACCATCTTGTGAAAGAGTTAAACAGCATTCCAGGCATTTCCTGCAAAATGCCAAAAGGTGCTTTTTATGCTTTTCCGAATATAGAAAAAATTCTTGGAAAAAACGGAATAAATTCATCAATGGATTTAAGCATCTATCTACTTGAAAAAGCCCTTGTAGCAGTTGTGCCAGGTTCTGCCTTTGGTGCTGAAGGATATATAAGAATATCCTATGCAACGAGCATGGAAAATCTGTCAAAAGGCATTAATAGAATACGCAAAGCATTGGAAGAACTTAGATGAAATGTGGATATGTTGCATTAATTGGAAGACCTAATGTTGGTAAATCAACACTTCTGAATACAGTTGTTGGAGAGAAAATTGCCATTGTCACGGAAAAGCCCCAGACAACAAGAAATAGAATTATTGGAATAAAAAATCTTGCCCATGCTCAGATTATCTTTGTTGACACACCAGGAATTCACAGACCAAGACATAAACTTGGTGAATTCATGGTTAAAGAAGCTCATCAGGCAATGGATATGGTTGACTTAATAGTTTTTATGGTAGACCCAGTGAACCCTTCTGAAACTGAATTTTCAATTATTGAAAAACTAAAAAAACTCAATAAGCCTGTTATTCTTGCAATTAACAAAATAGACACAATCTCAAAGCAGAGCCTTCTTCCATTAATAGATCTGTACAAAGATTTACATTCATTCAAAGAAATAATTCCAATTTCTGCCCTTAAAAACGATGGAGTTGAACGCCTGCTTGAAAGAATTATTTCTTATCTTCCAGACTCTGCGAAGCTTTATCCAGAGGATATGCTTACTGATCAGGCAGAAAGATTCATGGTTGGTGAGTTCATAAGAGAAAAAATCATGAAATACACTTATGATGAAATTCCTTACTCAGTGGCTGTTGAAATAGAAAAATGGGATGAGAAAGAAAAACTGATCCACATTGGAGCAAATATTTATGTTGAAAGAGAAGGTCAGAAAATTATTATAATAGGGAAAAAGGGTGAGAGGTTAAAAAAGATTGCACAAGAGGCAAGGCTTGATATTGAGAGATTTTTGGGAACAAAGGTTTTTCTTGAGGTCTGGGTAAAGGTTAGAAAAAAGTGGAGGCAAAGAGATATAATATTAAAATCACTGGGGTATTGAGATGTTAATTGAGATGAAAGTAGAAGGACTGCTTTTTGATCCAAGAAGTGGAATGTATATTCTGTTACTGCAGCAGATAGATGGGGATGAAACACTTCCAATATGGATTGGTAAACCTGAAGCAGACTCAATAGCACTTGCATTAGGGAAAGTTCTTACTCCAAGGCCTTTAACGCACGATTTGATAAAAAATATTCTTGATGAGCTTGAAGTTCGCATTACAAAGGTTGTGATAACTGATTTAATTGATAATACTTATTATGCTCTTATTTATGCTCATGACGGAGTAAGAGAAAGAGCAATTGACTCTCGTCCTTCTGATGCTGTTGCAATTGCTTTAAGGGTTCAAGCACCAATATTTGTTGAGGAAGGAATCTTTGAGTTGAGAAAAGCTGATGAGCTTGAAGAGTGGCTCAAAAATCTTAAACCAGAAGATTTTGGCAATATAATGTAGTGATTTATTCCACTGAAGGAATTGTCCTCAAAAATACAGACTACGCAGAAGCAGATCTAATCGTTGCCTATTTTAGTAAAGATTTTGGATTAATAAATCTTTTTGCAAAAAGCCCTCGCAAAATAAAAAGTCGCTGGGGAAGTTCTTTTGAACCTTTAACCTATGCAAGAATCTCTTTTATTGGAAAAGAAGACAAACTTCAGAAAATAATTCAATCAGACATAATACAGCCTTTTCAGAAAATCAGAGAAAATTACAAGCTCTTTTTAAAGCTGTCAGAGGTTTTAAGACTCTTTTTAGACATTCTTCCAAAAAGAGAGCCAAATCATGAACTTTTTTCTCTTTTTTTAGAAAGTCTTTTTTTTATGGAAAAGACTCAAAGCGCAGAAATTTACATAGTTTTTCTTAAAGTAAAAACATTAAAAATTCTCGGCTATCTTCCTGATTTCAGGCATTGTGGAGTCTGCGGTGTTTCTTTAGATGGAGAATCCTTTTATTCAGATGGTTTTGTAATCTGTAAAAAATGCTCCTCTAACCGACAATCTCATGTGCTGTCTCAGGGAGTTTTAAAGCTTCTCAATACAATCTCCCAATGGAAATTGTCATATCTTGAGAGAGTTAAAATTGCAGAAAAATTGATGAATGAGATGAAAGATTTTTTAAAAAATCATATTTCAAACACTATTAAGGTATAATAAAGTATGGTATACAGGCAAAAATACTACAATTTTATTGAAAAGCTCTCAAAAGAAATAATAAATTTTTACGGTGACAGACTTATTAGCATGGTTATTTTTGGGTCTGTTGCTTCTGATACTTTCAGACCTGATAGCGATATTGATATTTTAATCGTTGCAGAAAACTTACCAGAAGGAAGAGTAAAAAGAGTTGAAGAATTTATAAAAAACATAGAGAGTCACCTTGAGGAAGATATGATAAAACTTTCAAAAGAAGGGATTTATATAACGCTTTCCCCAGTTTTTAAAACTCCAGAAGAAGTGTATACTGGAAGTCCTCTATTTCTTGACATGACAGAAAATGTAAAAATCTTGTATGACAAAAATGATTTTTTCAAAAAATATCTGGAAACACTTAAAATAAAACTAAAAACTCTTGGTGCAAGGAAAATTTACACTAAAGGCGGATATTATTGGGAATTAAAGCCTGATTATAAATTTGGAGAAATAATTGAATTATGACAACTCATCAGCTCGCAAAAGAATATATGAAAAAAGCTATTTTACCCGGGCTGATGCATTAAAAGCCATAGAAGGTGCAAGAAAGGTAGTTGAAGTTGCTAAAAAAGTAATAAAACCTTAGGAGGTAGCAATGGCAGAGCAAAAACCAATGTGTATTATCTGTGCATGGAGGGCAACATGCCAGAAACAGTTTTCCCTTAAAGCAGGGCAAAAATGCCCGGATTTTGTAAAAGATGTTACAGTGAAAACTGAAGAAGACGAAGAAAAACAAAAGGAAAAAGAAGAAAAGGAATAAGTGGATATCGTAAAAACATTTTTACTTACATTTATACCTCTTTTTGTTGCAATTGATGCTCCTGGAATTTTACCTCTTTATATTTCTCTGGTTGAAGGTCTCCCGGATGCTCAAAGAAAACACATTGCAAGGCAGTCTGTAATTACAGCCTTTTTAGTGGCAACTTCTTTTCTTTTTCTTGGGAATTTTATATTTTCTCTGCTTGGAATAAAGCTTGAAGACTTCATGATTGCAGGTGGAATTCTTTTATTAATTCTTTCAATCTCAGATATTTTAAGAGTAAAGGAAAAGGAGCTTACAATAAGTGATACCCTCGGAGTTGTTCCGATTGGTACACCTCTGCTTGCTGGTCCTGCAACTCTTACCACTCTAATTATTCTGGCAGGAAACTATGGATATTCAGTGGTAATTTTTTCGCTTTTGCTGAATCTTTTAATAGCATGGATAATCCTTGAAAAGGCAGAGTTTGTAATAAAAATTATGGGAATTTACGGAATAAAAGCTTTTGCAAAAGTAATGGCACTTCTGTTGAGTGCTATTGCTGTAAGTCTTATTAAAAAGGGATTGACAAAAATCTTAGGGGCAAGCCTATGATTCATGTATACACAGGTGATGGAAAGGGTAAAACGACAGCAGCAGTAGGAGCTACCATAAGAGCAATTGGAAATGGTTTAAAAGTTTTTTTTGTCCAATTCATAAAAGGTGCTCACACTGGAGAGCTTGAGATATTTAAAAATTTTCCAGAACTTATTGAAGTTTACCGCTGTAGCACAGGATTTGTTTATGGAAAGCCAGAACCTTCTCAAATAAATGTTGTAATGAAATGTATCCAAGAGATTGAAATTCTTATTAAAAAACAACATTACGATTTGATAGTTTTTGATGAACTCACTGTGGGATTAAATACAGGTTTAGTCTCAAAAGAGCAGGCACAAAAGCTTATTGACCTTGCCAGAGATGCAGAGCTTATAATCACAGGAAGAGAAGCTCCAGAATGGCTTATTGAAAGAGCAGACCTTGTTACAGAGATGAAAAAAATCAAACACTACTTTGACATTGGGATAAAAGCAAGAAGAGGTATTGAATACTGATGAATCCAACATTGGTTATTTATCTTCTGAGACATGGGCAGACAGAGGGAGCAAAAAAAGTTTATAAAGGTCACATCGATGTTCCATTAAGCAAAGAAGGAGAAGTTCAGGTTGAAAAAGTTGCACATTTTTTAAAGGAGCATGTAAAAAAATACGAACTCAAACCAGAGATTGTTTATTCCTCACCTCTTAAAAGAGCTCTTACATCAGGAGAAATTTTAAGCAGAACTCTTTCATTAAAGTTAAAAGCTGAAGAGATTTTAAAAGAACGTAGCTTTGGGAAATGGGAAGGCTTAGGCATAAATGAAATAATATCCCTTTATCCTGAGGATTTTGAAAGATGGAGACAAAATCCTGTGCGATTTTCACCTCCAGAAGGGGAATCCACCTTAGAGGTAAGTAAAAGGGCAAAGGAAGCTTTAAAAAAGATTATAAAAACACATAAAAACAGCCAGATTTTTATCACAGCTCATGGAGGAATAAACAGAGTAATTTTGTGTAATCTTCTTGGAATGCCTCTTGAGAACATTTTCAGAATTGAGCAGGATTTTGCCTGCGTTAACATAATTGAATTTTACGAAAGTGAGCCTGTTATTAAACTCATAAATGGTGTTTTCTGGAAAAATGAATATTTTTGAAAGGCTTTATCTATTTTTTTATCTTCGCAAAAAAAGGAAAGAGTTAA
The DNA here is from genome assembly GCF_049969575.1 of Thermodesulfovibrio sp. Classification (NCBI taxonomy): domain Bacteria; kingdom Pseudomonadati; phylum Nitrospirota; class Thermodesulfovibrionia; order Thermodesulfovibrionales; family Thermodesulfovibrionaceae; genus Thermodesulfovibrio; species Thermodesulfovibrio sp. The sequence goes on from NZ_JBMFOO010000024.1 coordinate 21,653, forward strand.
CCTACCAAAAAAAACTTCCCTTTCCTGTAATAAGTGTTGGAAATCTGACATTTGGCGGAACAGGAAAAACACCTTTTACAGTAGCCCTTGCAAAGGAAATAAAAAAGGCAGGCTATGAACCCATTATTCTTACTCGCGGATACAGGGGAAAACTTAAAGGTCCTACAGTTGTATCTAAAGATATGAATCCAGATGATGTGGGAGACGAACCTTTAATGATGGCTATGGATGGATTGAAAGTTGTAAAAAGCATTGATAGACACACTGGAGGCATTTATGCGATTGAAAAATTCGGTCTTAATGAGCAAGACAAAGTTGTTTTTATTCTTGATGATGGATTTCAACACTGGAGGCTTTACAGGGATTTGAATATTTTACTTATTGATGGAATCAGGATTTTTGGAAATGCTCGCTTGATTCCTTTTGGAGCTTTAAGATCTCCAATCAATGAAATCTCTGAGGCAGACATGATATTTATAACAAAAAAAGAAAATGAAAAACTTAAACAAGCTCTCACTGAAATTGGATTTAAGGAGATACATTTTGCACCATTAAAAATTGAAGGGATAAAAGACTCTGAAGGCAGAGACATCAAACCATACGGTAAAAAAGCTTTTGCCTTTGCAGGAATTGCTGATTTTCAGGGTTTTATAAACTGTCTTAAAGAGCTTAATTTAAAAATTATCGGGCAGAAAAAATTTATCGACCATAAAAAATATACTGAAAAAACACTTAAAAAAATTGAAAAACTCGCCAAAGACGCTGAACTTCTTATCACAACAAAAAAAGATTTTGTAAAAATAAAGGAAAAAGCAACGATACTAAAACAAAGGATTTGTTATCTTGAAATATCCTTGAAAATCAACGAAAAATCTGTTGCCAATGTAATTAATTTTTTATTAAAATTGAAATATAATAGAACAAAAAGTTTCAAGGCTTGATGCAACCCATTGAAAAGTTTATCAGAAAGGGGGTGGGGAGAAACTCTGGAGGAAGGGTGCCATGACTGCCAATATGGGCGCCATGGTGGTTATGGCTTTCCCAAGTGGCGCAACCGACCTCCTGTCAACGAAATGACATTTTTACTACCTGTGACAGGCAAGCTCTTAGCCTTGGTAAGCGTATGGGCTTGCAATTTCCTGTAAGAGGAGAAGTGGCATTGAATTTGCAGAAACAAAATGAAAAAACAAAAAAGGAGGTCAGGTTATGAAGAGTTTAAGAAACAGCAAAGGCTTTACATTGGTTGAACTTGCAATTGTATTGGTAATTAT
>NZ_JBMFOO010000024.1:23023-27009 GCF_049969575.1 Thermodesulfovibrio sp.
GGGAGGCTTATGCCTCCCTTAAGGCATCAATCCATTGGAATGACACTTTTGGAGAAAGTTATGGAATGGGAAAAAATAGCAGAAAAACTAAGGGACATGATAATTGGAGAAATAAAGGAAGAATTAAAGGAATTCAGAGCTTCTGTTCCAAGTGAGTTGAGTGGATTTAGAATTGCTTTAAAATCTCTTATTGCAAGACAGAACAGCATGGAAAACGAAATTAAAGAACTTAGAAAAGCAATTGATGAAACCAACAAGAGAATTGATGAACTCAGGATAGAGCTTAAAACAGAAATAATGAAGAATACTGAGCGTATTGATGAGACTAACAAAAGAATTGATGAGACTAACAAGCGTATTGACGATACGAACAAAAGAATTGATGACACTAACCAGAGGATTGATGAGCTTTATTTAATAAGCTCTCACATAAGAGCTGATTTAAACAAAGCTCTTTCAGAGAAGAAAGTTATTGATGATATGCTTACCCGAATTCAAAGACTTGAAGAAAAAGTAGCAATATAACCCTGAACTGATAAAGTCAGGAAAATTTCTTAGGAAGCGAAATTGATTTTTCTATTGTCTCAGGAAGATTTATATCTTGATGGACCGATGACAGATGACCCTAGGAAAGAAGTTCAGCTAAGTATTGATGAATTAATAAGTCTTTGAAGATATTTATGATAGCCACCTTAAAAATGAAATGTTTTCAAAGAATATTATAAGACTTGGCAAAAAGAGCCTGATAGAATTCTGGAATTTATAAAACAATGGACATTGCGATTGCTTATTCATATACCCGGGATAATCCCTGCCAGTGCTATTGGAGAACTTGAAAGAATTAAACCTTTTTGAAAAAAGTATCAGATGGAAAGCCTGTAACTGTGCCTGTGTCAGGAAGTCTTGAACAGATAAGAAAAATGCATTATTTCAAAGAGAATCAAAGTTGAAAGACCTGGAAGTGAAAACCCAGCCCCACTTTATTTTTCAACTGGAGGTCTTATGCAAGCAATAAAATATTGCATAACAACACTCTCACCACTCCCTTTTGCCTCAAATACAGGTGATCCAAACATGGTGGCGACCCTTGACTACATTCCTGGAACATGTCTGAGAGGCATGTTTGCAAATGAATATATTAAAAAAAGAAAGCTTGGTGAAAATGCCCATAAAGATGAAACCTTTTACAGAAGGTTTTTGAAATGAGAGTTAAAGATTACAAATGCTTATATCATTTATGGAAACTATCATTATTACCCTGTTCCTCTTTCAGTTCAGGAAGACAAAAATGAAAAGGGAAATGCCTATGACCTTCTGTTGGAGATGTTTCAGAAGCAAAGAAAACTGCAAAGAAAGGCAGGATTCTTATTGAAGAGACAGTCCTTGAGGGTTATCCTGAAGAGGTTCAGACAAGGATCAAGATAGACCGTTTCACAGGTGGAGTAATTGAATCAGCCCTTCTTGAAACAAAGGAAGTTTGGGTTTTTTGAGGATGCAAGGTTGTATTATAGGGGACTTGCAGATATTAGTAGTTTACGCAAAGAATATCAGAGACATATGAGTTCTTTTGATAAAAATAGTAAAAAAACTCAATATAAAATGTCTGCTGGAATTTTAACCAAAAAAGGCTTTGATTATTTCATTACACCAGCAAAAGGATTCAGACAGATACTCAAATGTGAGGCACGCCAAATGATTGAAAAAACAGGCAAGAGATATGAAGACTTCAAATTTTATAAAGTATGGGAATGAAAAAACACGCCTCAAGGGTATTTTTTGAAGATGCCTATCTTGCTGGAAATCCAGAGGATACCCTTATGCCAGCTTCAATCCCACAGATACTTTCAGGACCAAAACCAACATCTTTTCAGCACTATCTTGAGCAAAAACCTGAAAATCTTAAGAACCATTCTAAAAGCCTTGCCCATTATAATTCTGACAATCCAATCCGCGGCTACAAACTCTACTGGCACAAAGATGACACAGGATGGGAAGAGGTGGAAATATCTTATGATGAAAAAGAATTCAACGAACTACTGAAAAAGCATCTGATTAGAAAAGATAACACTTCAAAGATAAAAGAATTTAAAGAGGCTTTTGAAAAATACATTATAAGCAATGCAGGCGAAGAGATTTCATCCCTTTGGGAGACTCCCAGACTTAAAGAACTCAAAAAGATGCTTGATTTTACGAATAAACCAGAAAATAACGCAACTGAATATCTTGAACTTTCTGAATTCAGAAAAAGAAAAGTTTTGCCGAAGCTAACAAAAGTCGAATAAATTAAACTTAATTTGTGCTGACACCTTTTGGCAATATTTTGGCAATATTTTTTTACTTGTTTCTGCTAATTAAATTATGTTAATTTTAAAATTATATGTTAATTCTAAAATTAAAAAATAAAAAAGAAAGGAGGTGAAAAGGAGTGAAAAAACTTTCATTGCTGATTGTAGCACTTCTTATGCTTGTAGGTGTTAATGCTTATGCATTGGATTTTGAAGCACAGATTGGACCTGAAATAAGCCACATTACTTATAAAGAGCCTGGTGCTATGACTGAAAAAGGTTGGTTTTACGGAATGGCAGGCAGAGCAGAAGTAAAGTTTGATGTTGCAAAGGATTTGAAACTTACTGTGGGTCCAGAGCTTAAACTTGCAATAGGTAGAGTTGATTACTCTTCACCAATAAGTGGTGACATGAACGGAATCGATGACACACTTTTTGAGGCAAGAGCTTTGGTAGGACTTCAATATCAGCTTACACCAGAAGCGAAAATTAAACCTTACACAGGATTTGGCTACCGCAGTTTGGTTGATGACTCCTCTGGAAAGCAAACTTCTACTGGTGCTTGGGGTTATGAACGTTGGATAAGATACTACTACATACCAGTTGGAGTTGCATTTTCTTATGACTTCACAAAGGACTGGACAGCAAAGGCTTACGCAGAATACGACATCTTCTTAAGAGGTAAAGTAAAAAGCTATCTCAGTTCTGTTCCAGGATTTGAAGACATCACAAATACTCAGAAGTCTGGTTACGGATTAAGAGCTGGTGTTAATATTGAAAAGAAATTTACAGGATGGGCTGTTTCATTTAGCCCTTATGTAAAATACTGGAAAATCAAGGATTCTGAGGTAACATATGATTCTTTAGGTCGGGGTTGGATAGAACCACGTAATCACTCAACTGAGATTGGTAGTGCTTTAACACTTAATTTTTAGGCTACAAAATGGGAAGGCTAAGGCCTTACCCATCAAAACATTAAGTTTAAGATTTAACTCGAGGGGGAAGTTATGAGAAATAATTTAGCTTTAAAAGCTTTATCAGTCATTCTGGTAATGTTTTTTATGCTGCAGCTTACAGGCTGTGGACAGATGATTAATGCTATTGAGCATAGTGACATGCAAGTGAAGCTTAAGATGACTGATACCATATTTCTTGACCCTATAGCAAAAGCCAAAAACAAATCAGTATTTGTAGCAGTTAACAACACTTCTGATATGCAGGAAGTTGACACAGGAATGTTACAAAATCTTATATCAAGTAGACTTACTGCAAAAGGTTACCAGGTGGTAAGTAACCCTGAACAAGCAGGCTATATCATTCAGGTTAATGTGCTTTACATGGATTACTACAGGGAGACTGGAACCCGTGAGGGGGCAGTTGAAGGAGCTCTGACAGGAGCTGGAGCAGGAGCTTGGTTAGGCCAGTCAAGGGATACATCAATTGCACTGGGACTTATTGGTGGAGTAGTTGGCGGGATTGGTGGAGCACTTATAGGGAAAGCACTAAAGGTTGAAACCTATGCTGGAGTTGTTGATGTTGAACTAAGAGAGAAAACAGATAAGCCAGTGACAGGACAAATGGTAACAAATGCACAGACAGGCTCAGCTACAACAATAAAAACCACTCAGGAGATAAACACCAACTGGCAGATTTATAGAACTAAAATTGTATGCACAGCACAGCAGACAAACATTGATAAAA
>NZ_JBMFOO010000025.1:0-25941 GCF_049969575.1 Thermodesulfovibrio sp.
TTGCCTCAGAGGTTCGTCATTTCGAGAAACTTATTGCAAGCAGAAGTATGGTTTTCTTATTGAAATCTGGAGAGATTACTCACATGCTTTGCAGGTTGGGGATGAAAAAAGTAGCTTTCGATGGTAGGACAAGCAAGGGTTTTCTATTTCTTGTAGGCAATTTCAATGTCTTTCAGATATTTGCCAAAAAAATGATGATTTTGATATATTAATACTGTTCGGCGGCGTAGCTCAGCTGGTCAGAGCAGACGGCTCATATCCGTCGTGTCAGGGGTTCGAATCCCTTCGCCGCCATTTTTTATTTTATTATTGGTTCCATCTCAAGGGCAGGATGTCCGACCTTAGAGAGATAATCAATCAGACATTCAATATCTTCACAAACTGTTTCATCAGCAATCTTTTGAAAAAGCTCAGGCACACCTTCTTGTTCTGCTACTTTCTGAAAACTTTCTTTTATTCTTTCTTTCAATTCCTTTGGCATCCATACAATTCTTCTTATGCCTCCATCGCCTTTTAGAAACTTTCTTGAGGTAATGTAATTAACACCAACTCCCATAAATCCAGGGGTTTGCACTCCTCCACCAATCATTCCTGCAATTGTGGAAAACTTCATTCCAATAGGAGTCATACCACTGTATCCACGATTTACAATTAAAACTCCGTTTGCTTCAGGTGTAACTGCAACAATGCATTCAAAGCATCCGCACGAAGTCATGGGATTTTCCATGATGGAGTAAAGATTTATTGTCTGTATTTGTCCCCCAGAGTGTTTCTTCACATACTCATCAACTCCGCTGTATCTTCCATAGATAGGATCAATTAATTCACCTTTTTCAACAGGCTGATTCCCACCTGTTGGTTCAATCTCATAGGCTGCTTTTGCATCAAGCCATGTGAATGCTCCACATAAGCCGGGACGCTCAGGTGTAATCACGCACACATGTTTTGGTGCAAAGCTCTGACATAGAAGACATGAATAAAATTTATCAACTTCCTCATCCGTAAGCCTGGCAAGTCTTAAATCTCTTCGTCTGTATTCTTGTCTTGCCTCCTCTCTCAGAGTTAGAATATCTTTTTCATCAACATAAAGCAAAACTTCAACTCTGTCAACGATACTTTTGAATCTTGCCTTTGTCATGCTCATTATTATCAATCCAAGATGTTCAAGGCTGATACCTGCTTGTTTTGCTTTTTTACTTATTCTTATCCAGTTTATATCCCTCTGACCAATATGCCAGAGCCCTTCAGCCTCATTTATGAATGTATGAATCTGGCGTTCAATAACAGGCTCAAAATCTTTCTGCATCTTTTTTCCTGCTACTTTAACAATAATTCCAAGGGGCATTCTTCCGCCCTGTTCATAGCGGTTACGCCAGTCTGTGCCGATTATCTCAACTTTTTCATCTTCAACCTCTGCAACATCCATCATTCTAACCCATTCAAAGGCAGGTGTTTTCTGTCCTCCAAACTCTATGAAAGTATCTTCTTTTCTAACTCTTTCACCTTCAAAGGCAGGACCATAGGAAACAGGAATTGAAGGTTTTTCAACAACTATCTTCAATCCCCTTGTTTCAATTGCTTTTCTGACAATCTTTGAGTAGTCTTTCTCCGCTGTTAAAAGAGGATATTCAGCTATTTCAGGAATTGAAACATCAGGAAGGCTCTGATCAGTTATCACAGGAATTGCAAGCACCGCTGCACCCAGTGCCATAGCAACTGCTTTTTCATTAAGACTTCCAAAAGAGATTGCAAAGGCATTAATTCTTTTTCTCACATATTCTATTATTGCATCTTTATCTCCTGCTGTCTGTCCTCCAAAAATCAAAGATGCTCTTACTGCCCAGTCAATAACAAAAACTGTGTGTTCTGTTTTTGTGCCAACAGGGACTATATAAGCTTCAAAGCCATGTCTTTGCCCTGACTTTAAAAATTCCTCTGCAACAGCACCAATTAGAAAAGTAAGAATTCTCTTTTCCTGAAGTTCTTTAATTATTGAAAGAAGTTTGTCACTGTCAAGTCTGCCAAGCAAAACTGCCACTGCAGGGATTCTACCATCAACAAGCTGAACTCCAAGCGTTCTCTGAATTGTATCTCCAAGAAATCCATAAAACTTAAATTCTGAGGATTTATCAATACTTTCAGTATTTATGTAATTCAGTGACAGAGCAATCTCAGAAAGATAAAGATAGTTCAATGATAGCGTTATCGCGTCAGTGGATTGAGTGAAGCTTTCCTTTATTCTTTCAAAAAATCTTTTGAGTTCAATGAGATTATTGATTTTAATTCCCTCAAGAGCATAGATAAGGGGAAGTCCATAGGTTGTATCGGGAAGTTCAAAGGAAAAGTTTTCTGTCTTTTCTGAAATGGTGTTTTTTAGATTCTCTTCAGTTTCTTTCAATAAATCTTGCAGTGCCTTTTTTGCTATTTCAATGAATTCATCTATCATTCTTTACTTCTTATATAATTTCTTAAAAACGCTGGAATTCCACTTGCCTCCTTAGTTCCTACAATAACCCTCCATCCAGGAAGTTTATCCTCTATAGCACCTTTGAGCATAGCAACATATCCAGGAATTATGAGTTCCCTATGATTTAATTTTTCTTCAATTCCGCTTTCCTTTATAAACTGTGCAATTTTGCTTGCGGAAAACTTGCCTGCTGCCCATGCGGTAAGAACGCTCAAACCATCACAATCCATTATGGCAAGCCATGCAGGGACTTTGCTGTTTTCTATCTCGCCCTTTACAAGAAAATAAGTTAATGCAAAGTTGGTGGTAACTATTATTGGACTACTTGCATCAGGCTCTCCAACCTTGTATATGTCCTGCTTTACTTGCATCGGGACTTGAGGGTCTGAATATATATTCTGTCTTAATGTGAAAAGCACGAGATTTTTCCATCCTGTGATTTCATTCAGAACAACTATTGATGAATATTTAAGAATAGCCAGACAGGCAAGAACAGTTTCATAAAATGGGTCTTGTTCTCTGAGAAGTGTCAGGACAGGATATCCCAGAGATTTAACTCTCTTTTTCAATGACGCTCGTCTTATTAATGTGTTGTCAGTAAGAAGTTCTATGGCTGTCTCGGGTTTTGTATCAATGAGTATTTCTTCAAATCCAAGGCTCTGAATTTTTTCAACCAATGGAATAACTTTTTCTATCCCCTTTGCTGTAACTGTTAATGGAACATTGTATTTTTTTGCTATACTTACCATTTCATCAATGTTTAATTCACTGGCTCCATAAATAACTGCTCTTATCTCTGATAAATCATTTAAAACCAGATCTGCAGAGTTAGGGGTAAAGGTTCCAAGAATTAAAGGTATCTGAGCTTTTACAATTTTTTCAGCTGCTTCTTTAAATCTTGAAGGGTCATTTGATTCATTTTCAAGAAAAATTGCATCAATTTTAAGTATTTCGCCAACTCTTTCTATTTGAGAATTCAAAACTGTATTCACTTTTTCATCTATGTTGCTATCAGTGTCTTTTATTTTTAATGCAAGCACTGTAGGATTGAAAAACTTTTTTTCATGCCTAAAAAGACACTGTTCTTCGCCGATTTTTATGGATTTATTTTGAGGTCCAAAAACAAATCCCCTTATTGGAGGAGTTGCAGCTTCTTTGAGCTTTGCCTTCACCTGCTCGGATGCCTCAGGACATTGTTCAATGTCTGCCTGACCCTGGGCAACCTTCATTGCAAAGGCAAGGCATGTGGGAAATCCGCATTTTTTACAGTTTATCTTTGGAAGAAGCTTAAATATTTCTATTCCAGTAAGTGCCATATAAGTCCTCAATAAATTTTTTTGTAATTTTTATTGCCTCAGGATGTCTCATTATCAAAAGCTCTGCTCCTGAAAGCAGAAATGAACAGGCTGTTACAGCTTCCCACATAATAGCTCTTTCATGAAGGCTTCCCCATTCAGGAATCTCTTCCTCAGTCGCTTGAGTTTCTTTTGTTTTCCATACATAAAAGCCAACATCAGCAACCATTGGAACACAAAGCATACTGTCTCCCTGAAGAAGTCCTGCAATTCTTATTCTTTCCATCACTGAATAGGTATACTCAAATCCGTATCCCAAAGCAGAACACATTGGATCTATAATTATCTTTTCTCTTGGAAATCCTATTTGCGTAATTAAAATATTTAACTGCTTTGCAAGATTTACATCAAGCTCAGACATGGCAATAAGACTATGACCTCCTGCCATTGCAGATGCAGCAATGGTTTTATAATTTCCTTCCTGTGCCTTTCCCACTATGCAGTTATATCCCCGTGAAGCCTCAGCAACAACAGGTAAAACCTCAGCGTCTTTTTCTATATGATTGCTTCCAAGAATAATCATTGGCAAGTCTATCTCAGATATAAGCTTTTTTACTGTCTGGGCAGCCTTGTCAGGTTTGGAATCTCTGCTGTCTGGATGAGTACTCATAAGCCTTAAAGCAATTGCTTCTGCACCAAGAGATTCACAGAATTTTGCCCATCTTACAGGGTCTTCCCATACTGAAAAGTAAACCCTGGCAAGTTCATCTGGATAGTCCTCAGGCACATCATCCTGAATTTCAAATGCGATCAAAGGCTTATGAGGAAACTCCCCTTCAAAAAAATGAAAGGGCAGTGCAGATTCTCCACCAAAAAAAGCTTTTTTTTCTCTGCCAAAAGTAATTTCAGGAAGTTTTCCTGAATATGTTTCCTTTGGGATTGAAAAGCTCATTTAACACCTCTAAATTTCAAGATAAGAATGGGCATAAAGGGTTTTGCCCATTATGACATCCACTGTTTTTATCGCATCAATAACTTCAGATGGATTTACAATTGCAGCGGAAAGACCTTCATACATAAGAAGGGCTAAAAAATATCTGTTTAGAATAGGTCTTACCTCTCTGGGACATCCATTTGAAAGATTACTAAGTCCTACAATTGTCTTCATAGGAGGGTCATTGAGCTCCTGAAAAAGCTTTATAGCACGGAGTACTTCCTTTGCCTGATTTTGAGATGTTGATATCTGTAGAACCAGTGGGTCAAGATATATATCTTCTAAAGGAATCTCGTATTCCGCTGCCTTTTCCATAAGCTGAACAGCTATTTCAACCCTTTCTTCAGCATCTCTTGGAAGTCCACCCTTGCCAACAGTAAGGGCAATTATGGGAGCATTGTATTTTGCTGCAAGTTCAAACATTATGAATCTCTCAGGATCAAGGGATGCTGAATTTATTAAAGGCTTTCCCCATTTATTGTTGTGAATTCTTAATCCTGCCTCCATTGCCTCTGGATTTGTTGTATCAAGAGATACAGGAAGCGGCACTGCTTCCTGAATAGTTGTAACCATCCACTCCATAAGAGCCTCTCCATCGTCCTCAGCAGGACCAATGTTTGCCTCTATCATGTGAGCTCCAGCCTTCCACTGCTCAATGGCAATCTGCTGAATGGGTAGTTTGTCTCTCTTTAAAATTGCTTCACGAACTCTTTTTGATATAATAGTTAATCTTTCTCCGATAATCAGCATCATTCCTCCAACAAAAGTTTAATAAAAAATTTTAACACAATTAAACAGAAATTTTTGGAGTTTTCGATTTTTCTGTTGAAATAAAAAAAGTTATGGGATGACAGAATCAAAAAAGATAAAGTGATGCTTTCTGTGTTATTCCAGAGAGATTTCTTACAGGTGGTAGTAAGGAATATCCCTGAGGAATATCTAAATTAAACAGAGGCTGTAGACAAAAAAGTGATTCCCCAAAAAGTCGGAAACTTTTTGGGGAAATTTAATTAGTTTGCAGATTCTAAAGAAACTAAAGCACTATTAATTTTTTTCATCAATCTTGATATTTTTCTTGATGCTGTATTTTTATGAATTACGCCTTTTGAAGCAGCTTTGTTGATAATTTTTATTGCTTCCTTCAGTAAAGTCTGAATTGTTTCTTGATTTTTCTGCGCAATTGCTTCTTCAACCTTTTTAATGGAGGTTTTAATTCTTGTCCTCCATGCCTGATTTCTTAATCTTCTTTTTTCATTCTGTCTTATTCTTTTTAATACTGACTTGCTTCTTTTCTTAATCGTTGATCTTTTGGTTGCCAAATTCCCCTCCTATATGAGTATTAATTTTTTAAATTAGCATAGTTTTCATAATTGTTTCAATATCTGTTAAAATTATTTCATGTTAAAATTTGGGATATCGCCCTGTCCAAATGATACTTTCATATTTTTTGGAATAATTGAAAAAAAAGTAAACACCCAGGGACTTAATTTTGATTTTGTTATTGAAGATGTGGAAACTTTAAATTCTCTCTGCCTTGAAAAAGCTCTTGATATTTCAAAGATTTCATCCCATGCCTTTTATTATCTTAAAGAAGATTATGAAGTTATTCCATCAGGTGGAGCTTTATCAGAGCAGGGTCCTGTAGTGATTACAAAAAATCCTGAAAAACTTAAAAATCTTTCCACTATTAAACTCGCTCTTCCAGGAAGGTTTACAACTGCCTCTTTGCTTATGTGGTTTTACTGGCAAAAAAATTTTACTGACAAGAAATATATGGTGGAATTCATGCCTTTTTATGAAATCATTGATAAAGTAACTGAACAAAAAGCAGACTTAGGAGTTTTAATTCATGAAGGAAGATTTATATACTCTTTGAAAGGACTACATTTAGTTGCTGATCTCGGAGAGTTCTGGATAAAGGAGTGTTCTTTGCCAATCCCTCTGGGTTGTATTGTCTGCAAGAAATCATTGAGTATAAAAGAAACTGTTAACAGAATTATTAAAGAAAGCTTACATTACGCTTACTGTCATTTTGATGAAGCTGTAAAATTTACTAAAAAATATTCTCAGGAACTTAATGAAGAGGTAATAAAAATGCATATTCAAACATATGTAAATGAATTTAGTTTTGATATGGGACAAAAAGGTATAATGGCAATAAATGAATTAATCAAAAAAATACCCGAGGATGGAATATGGTCATAGATGAATTTACCAGAGAACCAAGAATTGCTTATTTTTCAATGGAAATCGGAATAAGGCCAGAGATGCATACTTATAGCGGCGGACTTGGCATTTTAGCCGGAGATACTTTAAAATCAGCTGCTGATTTAAGAATTCCTATGGTAGGCATTACTCTTATTCACAGAATGGGATATTTCAAACAGGAACTCGATCCCTTTGGAAGGCAGATTGAACATCCTGATCCATGGGATATTGAAAAATATTTAACTAAACTTGATGTAATTGTTACAGTGACAATAGAAAACAGACCAGTTTATATAACTGCATGGCTTTATGTTATAGAAAGTGGAACTGGTGGAAAAGTGCCAGTGCTTTTTCTGGATACAGATATCTCAGAAAACGACCCTCAATCAAGAACTCTCACACACTATCTTTATGGAGGAGATCTGCAGTATCGTCTTAAGCAAGAAATAATTCTTGGCATAGGAGGAATAAAGATTCTTGATGAGCTTGGTTTTGAAATTAAAAAATATCATATGAATGAGGGACATTCAAGCTTTTTAACATTGGAACTTCTTCAGAGATTTAAAAGACCCATTGAAGAAGTATGGTCTGATGAGCTTGTATGGGATACTGAAAAAGTAAAAGACCTGTGTGTCTTTACAACCCATACTCCTGTTGCTGCAGGACATGACAGATTCCCATATGAAGTGGTTCAAAAAATAATGGGAGAAGTAGTTCCATTATGGTTATTAAAAAAACTTGCAGGAGATGGAATGCTTAATATGACTTTGCTTGGATTTAATCTTAGCGAGTTTATAAATGGTGTTTCAAAAAAACATGAAGAAGTCTCAGAAAAAATGTTTCCTGGTTATGAGATACATGCAATAACAAATGGTGTTCATTCATATACATGGGTGTCAGAGCCGTTTAAAAAACTTTACAATAAATATCTTCCTGGATGGGCAAATGAACCTGAAATATTTGTGCGAGCATGGAGAATTCCTAAAGAAGAATTATGGGATGCCCATATGCAGGCAAAAAAACATTTAATTGACTATGTAAATAGACTCACAGGTGCAAATTTAAACTACGATACCTTTACAATAGGATTTGCAAGAAGGGCAACACCTTACAAAAGAGCTGACTTGTTAATTTCAGATCCCGAGCGCCTTGCAATTATTGGAGAAGGAAGAATTCAGATTATATATGCTGGAAAAGCACACCCAAAAGATGAAGGTGGAAAAAAGCTTATACAAAAAATTTTTGAAGTAAAAGAGAGATTGAAAGACAAGCTCAAAATAGTCTATCTCCCAAATTATGATATGGCAATGGCAATGAAACTTGTTGCAGGAGTTGATATATGGCTTAATACTCCTCAGAAACCCTATGAAGCATCAGGCACTTCTGGAATGAAAGCATCCCACAATGGCGTTCCCAACTTAAGTGTGCTTGATGGATGGTGGATTGAAGGCTGGATTGAAGGTTATACTGGATGGGCTATTGGAACTCTTGAAGAAAGTTCTGACCCAAAAAGAGACGCTGAAGATTTATATTACAAACTCGCAAATGAAATTTTACCTTTATTTTATGAAAACCGTCATATATGGATAAAGATAATGAAAAATGCAATAGCTTTAAACGCCTATTATTTTAACACGCATAGAATGGTCAGATTTTATGTAACTGAAGCTTATATAAGATAAGCTCTATCCAAAATACCACTTTAATATCTTTTCACCTAAAAACAGACATGTCAATGCACCAAGTGAAAGAAATGGTCCAAAGGGAATTTTTCGGTTTCCTGTTTTTTTTAACATTATTATGCCAACTATTGAACCTATAAAACTTCCTATAAAAATTGTAAGCAATGCTGCCTTCCATCCAAGAAAGGCTCCCACTGCACTATTAAGCTTTATGTCTCCTCCTCCCATCCCTCCTCTGCTTATTAAAGAAACAACTAAAAGACTCCCTCCTCCAACACCTATGCCAATTAAGGAATCTTTAATGTGTTGAGTGAGGTTTAATGAATTATGGGGCAGAAAAGATAAAATAAGTCCAAGAAAAATCAAAGGAATTGAAATCTGATCTGGAATAATTTGAAAATCAAAGTCAATAAATGAGATAACTATTAGAGCTGAGATAAAAATCAAAACAAAAGGTAGAGAAGGATTTAAACCAAATTTCAAATATGCTAACAAATAAAAAATACCATTTAATAATTCCACAAAAGGATATCTTAAAGATATTTTTGCTCCACAATAGGCGCATCTACCTCTAAGAAACAAAAAGCTAAAAACAGGAATATTATGCCACGGCTTGATTGAATTACCACAGGAAGGACAGTAAGAAGAAGGTTTTAGCAATGATATTTTTCTTGGAATTCTATAAATACATACATTAACAAAAGAGCCAACCACAAGCCCAAAAATCAATATCAGAATTTCCACCTGCTGAGGTCCTCAAGTTCGCTTAATTTTTTCTTTCTATCCTCTATCTGAGCTTCAATTTCTCTTATTTGTCTTATTAGACTTGATATGTTTTCACTTTCTTTAATATTTAAATTCTCATTCCATGATTCATATATTTCTTTGCCAATAGATTTAAGGAATAAATCTCTTTTCAAGCTTAATTTATTTATTTCACTAATGAGTTTCAAAACATTTAGCTCAATTTTTACTCTCTGAGAAAGCACCTCTGCCCAGAACTTAAATGTTTTAAGCCCCTGTAAAAAATCTCTTTTAATTATTTCAAGCAATTTTCAGCCCACCTGATCAAGATGTCTTATTTTAAACTTAACACCCATAGAATTTGCAATCTCTTCACATTTTCTAATATCCACTTCCTTAAGATCAACAACTGTTACCTGAACATTTGGAACATATTTTTTTGCATCTTTTATAAATTCTATAACTGCTTCATAGGCATCAGGATTTGAAGGATTACAAATCCTGTTATAAGTTTCTTTATCCTGTGCATTTAGACTTATTGAAATTGAATCAATCAATCCTGCAAGTTCAGGTAAAATCTTTCTTCCATGAATAAGATTTCCCTGTCCATTTGTATTTACTCTTACTTTACCTCCATTGTCTTTTATCCATTTTGCAACTTCCTTAATTAGATCAAGTCTTAAAAAAGGCTCACCATAACCACAAAAAACAATTTCTTTATATTGCTTTGGATCTCCTATTGCTTCAATAAGTTCCCGAGCTGATGGTTCTCTTTCAAGCCTTAAATTGTGTCCTTTTACATAGTCAGTGTGAAATCTTACGCAGAATCGGCATATATTTGTACATCTGTTTGTCACATTTAAATAAAGAGTATTTCTGATTTTATAAGCAATCTCTCCTTTAGGAAGCTCTCCAATGCGAAAAAGTTTGTTCACATTTACAGTAGTTATTCTGTCAATATCTTCAACTGTTACTGCTCTTAATTCTGCCAATGCTTTTGCTGTATAAATTAAAAAAGCTGGTTCATTTCTTCTGCCTCTCTTTGGTTCAGGAGCAAGATATGGTGCGTCTGTTTCAATCATTAAGTAATCATCTGGAATAAACTGAGCAACTTCTTTAATCTTTTTTGCATTTTTAAAAGTAACAACTCCAGAAATTGATATAAAAAATCCCATTTCAATGGCTTTTTTTGCCTGAGAAAGACTGCCACTAAAACAATGCATAACTGCCTTGTGGACATTTTGCTCTTTTAAAATAGCTACAGTATCATCAAAGGCTTCTCTTGAGTGAATTACTACTGGAAGGCCTATTTGACGGGCAAGCTCAAGTTGCTGAATAAAAGCATACCTTTGAACATCTCTTGGAGAATGCTCATAGTGGTAGTCAAGACCTATTTCTCCAATAGCCACAACCTTTGGGCGTCTGCTTAATTCAAAAATTTTTTTTAAGACTTCCTCATTAAAATCCTTTGCATCATGAGGATGAATCCCCACTGTTGCATAAACCATAGGATATTGCTCTGCAATTTTTACAGCTTCATCAAGGCTTTCAATATCTGAGCCAATTGTAATAATTGTATTCACACCAGCATCATAGGCACGCTGAATTACATCAGGAATTTCTTCCTTAAACATTTCAAGATGGCAGTGACTGTCAATCATGCTCCAAACTTCCTCAATCTCAATGTATTTGCTAAAACCATTGGCATAATTGCTGTGGCTGGAATTATTCCAAGCTCACCCTTCAGGCATTCTCTTTCTGTAAAGGCATTAACCGTGCCGCCAAGAACATAGGGAGACTTTATCAGTAAAGGAACAGGATGCCAGCTGTGGGCTTTAAGCAAACTTGGAGTACTATGATCTCCTGTAATAACCACTGTATCAGGATTTAATGAAATGATTTCAGGAAGAAAGCTGTCAAATTCTTCAATTTTCTTTACTTTACCTTCAAAGTTTCCATCTTCTCCAAATGAGTCAATTTTTTTAATGTGCACAAAAATAAAATCATAATCCTTATAGACTTTTTTGAGCATTTCTACTTCTTCCTTGATGTCACCCTCAACAGGCAAAGTTTCCATACCAAGAAGTCTTGTAATTCCCCGATACATTGGATATACTGCTATGGAGCATGCTTTAAGTGCGTATTTTTCTTCAAAAGAAGGAATGTGGGGCAGGGCAGAAAAACCTCTTAAAAGCACATAGTTTGCTCTTTCTTCATTTTTTAAAATTTCTTCTGCTTTTTTAATGAATTTTTTAGCTATCTCTGAAACTTCTTTTGATTCTTCATTTAATGCTAAAGGCTCTGCTGGTGGCTTTCCCTCTTTCTGAGGATCAGTATCAGTAACCATTGCATTGTTTTCATTAATAACTTTTGGAAAACGCATTACAAGACAAAATCTATGTTCCTTCCCTGGCTTTAAAATAATTTCCACTCCATCAATTTCTTTTATCTGATTTGATAATCTCTCAGTGAGCTCTATATTTTTCTCAGTAGGAATTCTTCCTGCTCTTCTGTCAACAATTATGCCATTTTTAATAGTAGCGTAATTACATCTTAATGCAACATCAGTTTTTTTTAGTTCTATTCCAAGTCCCAGCGCTTCAAGAACACCTCTACCAATTTCATACTGAAGTGGATCATATCCAAAAACTCCAAAATGTCCGGGTCCGCTTCCAGGTGTTATTCCATAATATACAGGAATGTGAAGCCCGCAAGCTGAAACCCTTGCAAGAGCATCAAGATTTGGCTTGTTTGCAGCCTCAAGCTCTGTTTTCCCATTTATAGGAAGACCTCCAACTCCGTCAAGTATTACAAAAACTATTTTCGTGTTGTTTTTTTGGACTAAAGATGATATATCCATAAAGCACCTCTTAAATCAGGATAATTAATAATAACAAAAAAGAGTTTAAAAGGAAAACCTTATTGACAAATTAAGATTTTTTAAGGATAAAATAAAACTCATGCAGATTATTGATTTCCATACACATGCTTTTCCAGAGGAAATTGCTGAAAAGGCAATAAAAAAACTTGAGCAAAACAGTAATGTTAAAGCATGCCTTAATGGAAGCCTTGATGATCTTATTCGTTCAATGGATAAAAATCATATAGCAAAATCTGTCTTGTGTAATATTGCCACAAAGCCAGAACAGTTTAATTCAATTCTTAGATGGAGTGATAAAATTCGCTCTGAAAGAATCATTCCTCTGCCATCAGTTCATCCTGAGGACAAAGAGATTAAATCGCATATAAAGTTGATAAAAAAAGAGGGATTCTGTGGAATAAAAATGCATCCCTTTTATCAAAACTTTGCAATTGATGATGAGCGGGTTTATCCCATTTATGAAGCATTGATAGAAAATGATCTGGTTGTTGTGATGCACTGCGGTTATGATATAGCCTTTCCTGAGTGGGACATTGCCTGCCCTCAGAGAATAATGAATGTAATAAATAAATTTCCAGGTTTAAAATTTATAGCAACCCATCTTGGAGCATGGAAACAATGGGATGAAGTGGAAAAGTTGATGATTGGAAAGCCAATATATATGGAAATTTCTTTTTCTTTTGGATGGATGCCTGATGAAAAAATTAAGGAATTGATACTTAAGCATCCATCAGATTATGTGCTTTTTGGAACCGATTCTCCCTGGGCTGACCAGGGTAAAGAAATTGAAAATCTAAAAAAACTCGGTCTTGAGCAAGAATTTTTAGAGAAAATTTTCCATCTTAATGCAGAAAATCTACTCAGATGCTGACAAAAATTCCCAAGGTTTTTATCTTAAGTTTAAAAGATTTTTATAAGGATGAAGGAGTTTTTTTGAGTTCTTCCCTTGCTTTTTTTTCAATTTTATCAATTATTCCTCTAAGTATGTTTGTTGTCAATGTTTTGGTTAATGTAATCCAGGAAGAAAGAGTTATAAAATTTGTTTATTTAAGGTTAATTTCTTTTTTCCCTGAGGTAGAACTGGAAATGATCAAGGAGTTGAGAAAGATTTTAGCTTCAAAGGAGGTAAGTAGTATCTCACTTCTTCTTTATGGCATTTTTTCTTTACAGCTTTTTACAGCAATTGAATTTTCTCTTAATAAAATTTTCAAAAGCAACAGAAAAAGACATTTTCTAATGTCCTTATTTATGTCCTTTTTTATAATTCTTTTAATAACACTGACTGTGGCATTATCCTTTGCTCTTACTTACCTTATAAGAGTTTTTAAACCTCTTGGATTTTATTCACTTAGCACACTGCTTATTTTTTTTATAAGATATATCCTTCCTTTTGTGATCATGTTTGTTATTGCTGCTTTACTTTATAAAATTTTACCAAGCAAAAAAATTAAGCTGAGCGCAATTTTAACAGGAGCTGCAGTTACAACTTTGTTAATAGAAATTGCTAAATATGTTTTTGCCTATTATGTTACACATATAATCAAAATAAGCAGTCTTTATGGCTCTGTATCTACTTTTCTTGCACTTCTCATGTGGCTGTTTTATGGGTGGGCAGTTTTTCTTTATGGTGCAGAATTGATAAAACACATTGAAAAGAAATGAAAATAGCTTTAACCATAGGTGCTTCTGATCCAACATCTGGAGCAGGAATTCAGATGGATTTAAAGGTTTTTCATTCTTTAAAAATTTATGGAATTAGCATAATAACTGCTGTTACTGCTCAGAGCACATCAGAGTTTTTTTTAACTTATCCTATGCCAGTGGAAGTAATAGAAGCCCAATTTGAAACTTTACTGAGAGATATGAAACCTGATGGAGCAAAAACAGGCATGTTTTACAGTAAAGAAGCACTCCTGTGCGTAATTGAAAAAATTAAAAAATTCAATATAAAAAAATTCGTTGTTGATCCTGTGATTATTTCTACTCTGGGAGCTAAATTAATAGAGGATGAAGCATTAAAAATTCTCAAAGAACAGCTCATTCCACTTTCAATGGCTGTTACCGCAAACATTCCAGAGGCAGAAACAATTACAGGAGTAAAAATTGAAAAAGTTGATGATGTTTATCAAGCATTAAAGAAACTTTATGAGATGGGAACAAGCCTTGCAATAGTTAAGGGAGGACATTTTAAAGAAAAAACAGTTGACATACTTTATGATGGGGAAAATTTTTATAAAGCAGAAGATGAAAAATATTGTGGTGAATTTCACGGTACAGGATGTGCTTTTTCTTCAGCTTTTCTCTCATTTTTATGTCTTGGATATGAACCAGATGAAGCTTTAATGAATACAAAAAATTTTGTTAAAAATGCCATCAAAAATGCATTAAAATTAGGTCATGGGATGAGGTTATTGAAAATAGATTGAAAGCAACAAGATTAGAGCTTGTTCAATAAAAATAATTCACTCTGTGACCAAGCATACCCGAGACAAAGGCAAGAATGAACAATCCCACTATGATCATCATGGTAGCTTCCGCTTCACCCTTATTTACCTCCCTTTTTCGAGTTCCTCCTTAACTTTCTCAAGCCTCTCCTTATCAACCTTTTCAAACTCCTTGAACTTTTCTGGTGGCTGAAGCCTCATTGCCTTTTCATCCATCACATGGGCAACAATAACCTCTTCAATACCAGCACCTCTTAGACCTTTAAGGTATTGGAGGGCATATTCTGCACAATCTGACCAGTCGGTTGGATAGAGGACTTTCTTAAAAAAGTTTTCGCAGAACCTTCTGCAAGCCTCTTTATCTGCACCAAATATGGCTGGATACTTCGGTATATAAACTGGCACATTGCCATAACGAATAATCTTATCTGTATTTGAGCCGATAAATATCTCACCAAGCACACCTTTTCTCTGCCTGCCTGAGACGATGAGTGAGACCTTTTCTTCATCAGCCACTCTCAGTATCTCTTTGTAAGGGATTCCAACTGTTATGACCTTTTTCGCTCCGATACCGGCATCCTCTATGACCTTTATTCCCTCAGCCATCTTCAGGTCAGCAATCTCTGTGAGCCTCTTTACATCTTCAGGATGATAGCCCTCGTATTTGTCCATCGGCAGTCTGGCAACATCTATGACATGGAGAAGGATTATCTCCTCTGTCCCGACCTTTTTGAAATTCAATATACAGGAGAGCACATCAAGAGAGAATTCCTCAAATTTGATTGGATAAAGTATCTTTTTATACATGACTACTCCCTCCCTCTAAAGAGTTTAAACTCTGTCTTCTTTGCAAACCATACAAGGGCAAGCATCACAGGCACTTCGATGAGCGGGCCGATGACCGTGGCCAAAGCGACCGTTGGATTGAATGCGGTAATAGCTATTGCGATTGCTATCTCAAAATCCCTGCCTGTTGAGTTAAAGGCGACCGCAACTGCATCCCTGTAATTCAATCCTAATTTCCATCCTGTGAGATAAACTATTACAAACATTGTCCAGAAGAAGAGTGTCATGGGTATCGCCATCTGGACAATGAAGAAGGGTTTTTCTAATATCAAATCTCCCTTCAATGCAAACATTACGACAAGGGTGAATAGAAGCCCTATGATTGACATGGTATCAAGATAGAACTTCAGTCTATGAAACCATTCCTCACCATATCGCCTCACACCGAGAAACCTCGTAAGCATCCCCGCAACAAGTGGAATGCCTAAATACAAAAGCACGCTCTCGCCAACGACCCAGACATCGAATTGGATCTCTCCAAGAAGGAGTTTTGCATAGACAGGTATCAGAATCATCTGAATGATTGAGTTCAATGCTACAAGGATTATTGCGAGGGGTCCATTGCCGGCAGAAAGATATGTAAATACAATAACCATCGCAATACAAGGGGCGAGGCCATAAAGTACAAGGCCTGTGTATAAATCAGGCTCACCACTTAAGAATATCTTTGCAAGCAGGAGCATGAAAAACGGCGCAATGGCATAGTTGAAGAATATGACTATCAAGATTTGTTTTGGAGATTTTGCAGCCTTTCCTAAATCTTCAAACCTGATATTTGCCATTGCAGGATACATCATCATAAAAAGACCGACAACCACGCCGAGGGCAAGGGTATTCCCAATGCTAAACTCATATGTGCCGTGAAATATGGATTTAATTGCATCAATAGGCGGTGTCAATTCAAAGTTCGAAATACCATACCACTTGCCAATGGCAATGCCAATGGCCATGCTGACAATGACAAACACCGGCAGCAACCTGAAGTTGTGAAGTTTTTCAAGAAATCTCCTGAACATCCTTAACCTCCTCAATGAATTTCAGTTGTGCCCACCGGGTCATCAATGGGCCAGCGGAGACGCTTTATCTTTAAGACATATATAAATAAATTTTGATATTTTTGTCAAGTTTTCATTTTTCCTGGCAATGTCAATTATGCAAAATAATAAATTGGTGTATTTCTTCTTTCTTTATGTTGGTTTTTGTTAAATCAATGTAAGATACCCTCTTTTCATTACTCTATCAATTTTATATATAAAAATTTTTATATCACCAGGACACTATAAAAAATTGACAATATTGCAAGGCATCAGTTAAGATTTAAAAAATTAAATGAGGAATTTTTCAAAAAGGAAATTTTATACGGTTGAGACCAGTTGGAGTTCACACTTCTGTTAAAAACAGCTTAATTAATTCTATTAATGAAGCAGTAGAGCTTCAATGCACTACTTTTCAGATATTTCTTCACAGTCCACGGCTATGGCAGATTCCAGAGTTTAGCGTAGAAGTTATTGATGAATTCAAGAAGCTTATGCAGCTTTACAAGTTGAATCCTTTAGTTGTTCATGCCTCTTATCTGATAAATCTCATTTCATCAAACCCAAAAACCATTGCTTCATCACGGTATCTTTTAAAAAGAGAAGTTTTAATGGCTGATGTTCTTGGTGCAGACTACTATGTGATACATTTAAAGGACAATAAAGATATGGAAAAAGAAGAAATTTTTGCAAAAACTCGTGAAGGATTCAGCAAAATTGGAAAGCTTGAGAAATGTAAAATCCTCATAGAAAACACAGCAAAAAGCAAGATTACAGCATTAATTCCCGATTTAATTGAAACATTTAAAAATGTTGAGAGTGAAATTATAGGAGGAATCTGTATTGACACATGTCATCTCTTTGCTGCTGGATATGACATAGCAAATGAAAACGGATTAAAAAAATTCATTGAAGAGCTTTCTAAATATGGCTCTTTTGATTTGATTAAATTAATTCATCTCAATGATTCAAAAGCACCTGCAGGCTCTGGTATTGACAGGCACGAACATATTGGAAAAGGCTATATCGGCATAAAAGGCTTTGAAAACTTTTTAAAAATAAAAGAAATCTCCCATGTGCCACTTATTCTTGAAACACCTAAAAAATCTTTCGATGATGATTTAAAAAATCTTTCTACTGTAAGAGAAATCCTCAAGAGGTTAGAATCCTGAATATTTCTTCATACCGTTCAGCAGTCTTTTTAACTATTTCCTCTGGTAGCTCAGGTGCAGGCGGCTTTTTGTTCCAGTTTATTGAAATTAGATAATCTCTTACAATTTGTTTGTCGTAGCTATCCTGAGGTTTTCCAGGAGAGTAATCCTTTATTGACCAAAATCTTGATGAATCAGGGGTTAAAAGTTCATCAATAATAATCAATTTTCCATTAAAAAACCCGAATTCCATTTTTGTATCAGCAATTATAATTCCTTTTTTTTCTGCTATCTCCGATGCCTTTTTATAAATCGCAACTGAAAAATCTCTTGCTTTTTTAGCTGTTTCTTCTCCAAGAATTTTAACAGTTTCCTCAAAGCTTATGTTTATGTCATGTCCCTGCTGAGCCTTTGTGCTTGGTGTATAAAGAGGTTCCGGAAGCTTCTGTGACTCTACAAGTCCTTCTGGAAGCTTAATTCCGCAGATCATTCCTGTTTTTTGATAATCCTTCCATCCAGAACCAGTTATGTATCCACGAACAATGCACTCCACAGCAAGGGGCTTGGCTTTTCGCACAAGCATACTTCTTCCTTCTAAAATATCTTTATATTTTTTTAGTGGCTCTGGAAACTGAGCTACATCAGCTGAAACAACATGATTTTCAATAATATCTTTTACTTGATTAAACCAGAAAAGAGAAATCTGTGTTAAAATTTTACCTTTTCCTGGAATTCCAGTTGGAAGCACCACATCAAAGGCAGAAACTCTATCTGTTGCAACAATTAGCAAATAATTATTCACTTCATAAATATCTCTTACTTTTCCCCTGCGAAGTAATTTTACATCTTTAAAATTTGTTTCAACAATAACATGATTCACAATTGCCTCCTGCGAATAATTTTTAAACTATTAAAACACTTACAAAATTTTAAAAATTCTTTTATTATCATACTAAACTTTATCATTTTTTGTCATTTCCAGTACACCCTTTGTTTATTGTAATTCTGAGCATCTTCGTTTCTTTTCTATCATTCCGGTACCATCGATGGAGGAATCTGACTGCCTCCAATATTCAATTATTGACACAAAGAGAGATTTTATGATAGTTTTTTATATGCTTTCCTTTTTTAAAAAATGGAAAAAGAAAAGAGAGCTTAAAAAGATTAACAAACTTATAAGAGATTTTGAAGAAATGCGGGAAAATTTATTGAAAAAAGCTGAGGCCCTCGAGGAATTTGCAAATAGAAGGATAAAAGAGTTAGAATTAAAATTAGATAATATGGAACAGCAATTAGAGATATTTGAGAAAATTATAGATTCTCTTGATCCCAAAAAAAGAGTTAATTAATATGCGGGTGTAGCTCAGCTGGTAGAGCACAACCTTGCCAAGGTTGGGGTCACGGGTTCAAATCCCGCCACCCGCTTTTTTATTGGCGACGTACCCAAGCGGCTAAGGGAGCGGTCTGCAAAACCGCCATGCGCCGGTTCGAATCCGGCCGTCGCCTTTAATTCTTTAAAAAAATGATTTCAAAAACGCTGCAGTCGCTCACGACAGTAATTTTATACTGGCAATTTTAAGAACCTCTATTTTATTCCGAGTACATCTCCCA
Source organism: Thermodesulfovibrio sp. (assembly GCF_049969575.1). Taxonomy (NCBI): domain Bacteria; kingdom Pseudomonadati; phylum Nitrospirota; class Thermodesulfovibrionia; order Thermodesulfovibrionales; family Thermodesulfovibrionaceae; genus Thermodesulfovibrio; species Thermodesulfovibrio sp. Next base: position 19,358 of record NZ_JBMFOO010000025.1, read on the forward strand.
TATCATAAAGTCCCGCAGGTTTTCCATAAAGCCAGAGCACTGCTCTTAAAGCACCTCTTGCAAAGGTGTCTCTGCTTGATGCTTTATGGGTTATTTCAATTCTTTCTCCCAATCCACCAAAAATAACTGTATGCTCACCAACTATGTCTCCTGCTCTTATTGTTTGAATTCCTATTTCTTTTTTTGTTCTCTCTCCAATGATGCCTTTTCTTGCATAAACAGCAACTTCGTCAAAATTTCTTCCCAATGCTTCAGCAATAACCTTTGCCATTTTTATAGCTGTTCCACTGGGTGCATCCTTCTTCATTCTGTGATGTGCTTCAACAATTTCCACATCATAGTCATCTCCGAGCACTTTTGCCACATCTTTAAGAATTTTAAATAAAAGGTTTACGCCGATACTCATATTAGGTGAAAGCACTATAGGGATTTCTTTTGCTATTTCCTGAATTTTGGTGAGTTGTTCATTACTAAAGCCTGTTGTTCCAATAACCATTGATTTTTTATACTTTCTTACAATTTCAAGATGTTCTAAAGTAGCTTCTGGATTTGTAAAATTAACAACAATATCGGTATTATCAATAACTCTTTCAATATCATCAACTATTTTTACTCCCAAATCCCCAATTCCAGCAACTACTCCAGCATCTGAGCCTACTTTTGGATTATTTTTTGATTCTAAAGCTCCAACAATTTTTATCTCTGGGTAATCCTTTGAAAGGGCAATAATCCTACTGCCCATTCTTCCTGCTGCGCCACATACTGTTACTTTTATCATCTTGTTCCTCCTCTATGTTTATTGTTTCATCTACTTCTTCAACTTTTATTGAATAGTATTCATGAAACCAGTTCCAGAGGTCAATAATTTTACAATTTTTAGAACAAAAGGGTCTCCAGGGATTATTCTCAATTGTTGTTTCTTTACCACATATAGGACATTTAATTTTCATGATTTAATTTTAATTTTTCATCTTCTAAAGTTGCAACTAATGTGATACACTATATTATGGTGTTTACGGATAGAGCAAAAACAGTTCTTGAAATAAGATATTTACTTAAAAATGAAAAGGGTGAAGTCATTGAAACACCTGAGCAGATGTTTCATCGTGTTGCCAATTATGTTGCTCAGGCTGAAGAGCTTTATCAAGAAAATCCCTCTGAATGGGCAGAGAAGTTTTATGAAATTATAAGCTCATTAAGATTTCTTCCCAATTCTCCAGCATTGATGAATGCCGGTAAACCAAAGGCTCAGCTGGCAGCATGTTTTGTTCTGCCTGTGGAAGACTCCATTGAGGCAATATTTAAAACACTTAAAGATGCTGCGTTAATTCTTCAGAGTGGCGGTGGAACTGGATTTAATTTCTCTCACTTAAGACCAAAAGGAGATGTTGTTCGCTCAACAGGTGGCATTGCAAGCGGACCTGTTTCATTTATGAAAATATTTGATAAAGCTTCTGACATAATAAAGCAGGGTGGTGCAAGAAGAGGGGCAAATATGGGCATATTGAGAGTTGATCACCCTGATATTCTTGAGTTTGTAAGAATTAAAAGATTTGAAAATTTAAGCAATTTCAATATCTCTGTTGCTGTTACAGATGCTTTTATGGATGCTCTTTTTAAGGATGATTATTATCCATTGATAAATCCAAGAAATGGTGAGGTTGTAAAAAAGCTTAAAGCAAAGGAAGTTTTTGATGAAATTGTTGAATCAACATGGGAAACAGGAGACCCTGGAGTTATTTTCATCGATACAATAAACAGATATAATCCAACTCCTCATATAGGTCAGATAGAAAGCACAAATCCCTGTGGTGAGCAACCTCTTTTACCATATGAGGCATGCATTCTTGGCTCAATTAATCTATCAAAGTATGTAAAAGGTGGTAGCATTGATTTTCAGATGCTTGAGCATGATGTAAAAATAGCAACAAGATTTCTTGATGATGCAATTGATGTTACCCATTATCCTGTGCCTGAGGTTGAAAAAATGCACAAGGGAAATAGAAAAATAGGGCTCGGAGTAATGGGCTGGGCAGACTGTCTTGTGGAGCTTGGAGTCCCCTATAATCATAAAAAAGCCTTCCAACTGGCTGAAACAGTAATGAAATTTATAAAGGAAAAATCTCACGAAACATCTCAGGAGCTTGCACGAAAAAGAGGAGTTTTTCCAAATTTCAAAGGCTCTTTATGGGATAAAAGAGGCACCATGATGAGAAATGCCACCACAACAACCATTGCGCCCACAGGAACAATTTCAATAATTGCTGACTGTTCAAGTGGAATAGAGCCTTATTTTTTACTTGCCTACAAACAAAGAATTCTTGATACAGAGTTTGAGATAATAAATAAATATCTTATAGATTTCGCTCAAAAACAGGGATTTTACAGTGAAGAATTTATTAATGAATTAAGACAGAAAGGAACTCTTAGAGGCATAAAAAGCGTTCCATTAAAAATTAAAAAACTTTTTAAAACAGCCCTTGAAATTACTCCTATGCAACATATTGAAATGCAAGCCTGCTTTCAAAAATACACAGACAATGCGGTATCAAAAACAATAAATCTACCACAGAGAACAAAAAAGCAAGAAGTAGCAAAAATTTTCATTCTTGCCTACAAAAAAGGACTTAAGGGAATAACAGTTTTCAGATATGGTTCAAAGACAGGAACACTTCTCAAAGTAAGTGATGCTCATCTCACAGAATGCTGTGAGACAAAAGGAAGGACACCGAGAGTAACAAAATTTCATGATGCTGTATGATCAAGCTTGAAAATATATCAAAAAGTTATGGAAATGTAAAGGCACTTGAGTCCCTGAGTTTTGAAATAAAGAAAGGTGAAATATTTGGACTTCTCGGTCCCAATGGAGCTGGTAAGACGACCACTGTAAAAATACTCACAACTCTTACTAAACCTGATGAAGGAGAATGTTTTATTGACGGGATTGATGTTGTAAAAAATCCTTTTGAAATAAAAAAAATCATAGGAGTTGTCCCTCAAGAAAACAATCTTGAAAGAGAGCTTACTGTTTACGAAAATCTTTTAATTTATGGAATGCTTCACAAAGTAAAAGAACTTAAAATAAAGATTGATGAGATTCTCAAAGTAATGGAGCTAAAAGACAAAAAGCACTCTGTTGTATCAACTCTCTCAGGAGGGCTTCAGCGTAGAACACTTCTTGCCCGAGCATTGCTGCCTGAACCAAAGGTTTTATTTCTTGATGAACCATCAATCGGGCTTGACCCCCATATAAGAAGACAACTATGGCAAATCATAAGAAAAATCAAGGCTCAGGGCAGAACTGTGCTTCTTACAACCCACTACATTGAAGAGGCAGAGGCACTTTGTGACAGGGTGGGGATTCTTTCACATGGAAAGTTAATTGCCCTTGGCAGCCCTTCAGAACTTAAAAAAGATGTTGGTGAGTATGTGGTTGAGTTTACTGATAAAGAGGGAAGGCTGATAAGTGAGATATGTCACAGTAGAGAACAGGCTTATGAGATTGCAAAACACAGAGGCGATGGAGTAATGATAAGAAGATCCAATCTTGAAGATGTTTTTGTAAAGCTAACTGGAGAAAGAATTAAAGGAATCAGGGAAGCAACATGACAGGCTGGTATCCTGTTTTTCTTAAAGAGATGCTTCAGTTCAGGCGAAAGCTTCTGAGACTGGGATACATTTTCTCAGCGATGATGGCACCGATTATTTATCTTGTTACATTCGGGCTTGGGCTTGGAAAAACAGTAAAACTTTCTGAAGGAACTGATTATCTAACATTTCTGCTGCCAGGTCTTGTAGCAATGAGCTCAATGAACAATTCATACTCATGGGTTGCAAGCTCTCTTAATCTCAGCAGACTCTATTTCAAGACTTTTCAGGTTTACATTCAATCACCCATAAAGCCTTTTTCCATAATGATAGGAGAGGTTATGGCTGGAATGGTAAAGGGGCTTTTTGCCTCTCTGCTTATAATTGTTGTGGGCTTTGTAGTACCATCAAAATTTTCTATAAATCTGATTTTTATTTTAACCCTTTTACTTAATTGCTTTATGTTTGCCTGTCTTGGTGTGATAACAGGAATGATAACAAAATCACACGAAGATACAGCCACTTACTCAAACTTTTTCATAATGCCAATGGCTTTTTTCAGTGGAACATTTTTCTCAATTGATAGAATCCCGCTGATTTTTAAGCCAATAATCTACATAATGCCCCTTACTCATACAAATATACTGATAAGAAAAAGTTATATTGATACAGAGGCAATGATTTCTTTAAGCTTAATTTTATTTTATTGTCTTTGTTTTTTTCTCATTGGCTCAACTTTAATGAAAAAATACAGTGAGTGAAACAGTAGCCAATATTTTTAGTTTTATTTTATACTTTAAAAAATGGATATTCTTGAATTAACTTTGATACTTTCGCAAAGGCTTAGTATTATAGCAACAGTAGCTTTTATCCTTTCAAGAATGCCTGCTTTGGGAAGAGTTTTATCCCGGAAACCTTCAACTAAAGATAAATTAATTCTTACATTTGTCTGCGGAGGACTTGGAATACTTGGGACATTTGGAGCAGTTGAGATTCACGGAGCACTTGCTAATTCAAGAGTTGTTGGTGTTATGGTAGGAGGGCTTCTTGGTGGTCCATTAGTAGGAGCAGGAGCTGGAGTTATTGCAGGTGTTCATAGATACTTTGTTGGCGGATTTACAGCTTTTTCATGCGGATTGTCAGCAGTTGTTGAGGGTTTTCTCGGAGGAGTTGTTTACAAATACTGGAGGAAGGGATTAATTCCCTGGCATGTAGCATGGTTAGCAGGTTTTGCTGGAGAGATTATTCAGATGTTTATTATAAAGTCTGCACACGCAATTAAAACAGGCGAAATTCAGATGTTACTCTTGAAGTGGCAAGAGGACTTGCCCATATATTTTCAACACAACTTGAAATAGTTGAACTTGAAACACTTGCAAGGCTTAAAACAGATGACAATGATGCTCATGCTCGTAATTTTTACACCAATGTTTATGCTTTCAGGAGGTGCATGGACACCTCCTGAGTCAATGCAACCTCTTAGAAGTTATATCTCAATACAGCTCTTCCTGTATAAGCCTGATAATCTGCATTAAGATCGGCTTTTCCAGAAAGCTCAAGGCTTAATCTCTTATTGAAGCTTAAAATAATTCCTGCCTGCAATATCCCAGTTGTATCTGCAATACTTTTTTCAAGCTTGTATTTTGGTTGATTTGGTGCATAGGTAATTGCTGAAATATCATTATCAGTTATTGCCTGCTCAAGCCTTAATCCTCCAAATACCCTTACATTTGTTGTTCCTTTAGTCTCAAAATCAGAAATAACATCCAGTCCTGCAATAACTTTCCACACATTAAGATCTTCAGGCTCATAGCGTCTTCTAAGATTAGGATTGTCAGGAACCTTTGTCCAGAAGCTATCAGTATTATAATATGCATAACTTACTCCGACCTGAGGAATAATCCTTGTTTTATTACCTATTATATATCCACCAATAAGGTCAAATCTGAGTCCATAACTGTTATAATCTGCTTTTTCAACAAGGTCATAATAAAGTCCTGTATAACCCTTGTAGTCATGATTGGCATAATATCCAACTGCCATAAGCTTTGCAAAGTAGGGCTTTGGCGCATAAATCAGATTAAATCCTCCAAAGTAAAGGTCCTGATCTTCACTATCTGCTCCTCTAACTTTAAAATCAAGGTCATTGCGTAAATAACCTGCATAGAGTTCTACCCCAAAATTTGGTGCAAATCTTCCACCTCCTCCAAGGGCAAATCCATAAGAATCTGCATCAAACCCAAGGTCATTAGCATTAACCCTTGTATAAAGAGGCATAAGCCAAATACCCTTGCTATAAGCTGGAGCTATATATCCAGCCTCACTAACTCCTGCTGAAGCTAACATAATTGGTTGCCTGTCATAGCCAACAACCATAGTCATAGATGTAGGAGAGTAAGTAAGCAGAGCTGCTGATATAGCTGAAGCTATAATTGAAGCTCCTGCCATCCCTCCTGTAACAGGTGCTAAGGCACTAAGGGTTGTTGGAACATAGCTAAAAACAATAGCAGAATCTGCTCCAAGGCTTTTTGGATCATACCAGGCTACCTGAATATCTGGATTAGGATATCCTCTCTCAAGCCCACCCCATTGACCTTCTACAGTTCCATGATTTTCAATTAAGTAATAGGGTTCATTAAGTCTTAAATTTCTACTATCAGGTCTTGCAATAAGAGTGGCATTATTAAGATCAAGTGTCGAATAAGAATCTACATAAATTGGTCTTGTATCAGGATTTACACCTGGTGCTCCAAAGGTAATAGCAAATTTGTCCTTAAGAGTAACATTAGAACTATCAATCCATAAGGTTCTCAAATTTTTACCTGCCACATTACCTTCAACCCAGGTATAGCCATAGTTGGAAAGGGTTACATTAGAATTTTCAATATAGAAAACTGCCGCATTAACATTTGTCATGTCAGCATTTTTAGGTAGGCTAAGAACTACTTTCATAGTTCCGTCATTGATAACTGTTGCATTGCTACTATTTAATACTG
>NZ_JBMFOO010000026.1:0-25834 GCF_049969575.1 Thermodesulfovibrio sp.
CATTAGAGAGCAATTCCCTCTCCATTAATTTCAGAGGCAGTTTAAAAGGGGGTTAAGTTAAATTGATAGTGTTTTTTTGAGTTTTTCCATAAATTCTTTATAATTTTTTTCACCAAAAAAAGCTGAACCCATTACAAGGATGTCAGCTCCTGCTTCAGTAATTTCACGGGCATTTTCAAGCTTTACTCCACCGTCTACTTCAACTAATGCATTGGAAAATTTGTTTAGAATCATTGATTTAGCTTTCTTTATTTTATCTATGCAAAAAGGTATAAAATTTTGTCCTCCAAATCCTGGATTAACTGACATTATTAATAGTAAATCAATATCTTGAAGTATCTCTTCTACTGTAGTTAAAGATGTTGCAGGATTTAGTGAAACTCCTGCTTTTATGCCTTGTTCTTTTATTTGCCAGACTGTTCTGTGCAGATGCACACAAGCCTCAACATGAACTGTAAGATACTGAGCACCAGCTTTTACAAAGTCTGATATATATTTTTCAGGATTTGTAATCATTAGATGAACATCCAGAGGAAGATTTGTTGCCTTTCTTGCAGCTTCCACTACTAAAGGACCAATCGTAATATTCGGAACAAAATGACCATCCATTACATCAATATGAATCATATCTACGCCAGCCTCCTCGGCAAGCTTAATCTCTTCATCCAATCTTCCAAAATCAGCTGAAAGAATTGATGGTGCTATGAGTACCACCGCAGTCCTCCTTAATTGAGTATTTTTCTATAATTCTTTTAACTACTTTATAAGCTGAATTAAAAGCGAACATAATACTTCCACGCTCCGTGGCTATATCACCAACTAAAAAGACTCTTTGGAGGTTGCTTTCTCCAAATTCGTCAATTTTAGGTTTTCCATTAACGAGTTCTATCCCTATTTTTTGAAGAAAATCTTTTGGTGCACTACCACCAAGGCAATAAAAAATTTTTGAAAAAATCTCTTCAGAGCCATCTTTAAATACTACTTTAACTTGTTGATTTGCAGGCTCCAGTTTCTCAATGTCGCTTCCCAGGATAAGACGAATTTTGTTCTGTCGTTTTTCAAGCTCTTTAAGATTTTCTTCATTGACCCGAAAAAGTTTTTCTCTTCTGTAAGAAAGAAAGACTTCACAACTGTCAGAAAGAGCACAAGCAGTCTCTACTGCTGAGTTCCCTCCTCCTACAATGAGTATTTTTTCATTTTGAGGAAACTCTTTTGGAAGTCTGAAAAATACTTTATCTTTTACTTCTTCAGGAATGGGATAAGAAGGCTTTCGAGGAGTATCAAATACTCCTATAGCTAATATTACTATGTAACTTTTAGCCACTATTAAGTTTTCATGTTTTATTGCATAAAAATCATTGAGTTTTTCTAATCCGTCAATTCTTGTATTAAATTTAATTTTAATTTCATAATCTTTTACATATTTACGCATTCTCTCAAGAAAAGCTTCTTTTGTCTCCGTCTGAAAATCACATATCCCCTGAGCCTGAAGTTGTAATCCTTTGAAAACTTTATCCACTCTTTTCTGTGGAGGATAAAGCTTTCTTATTGTTGAACATATATCTCCGCCTTTTTCAAAAATAATTAAGTCTTCAATTCCTTTTGCCTTTAGTTCTACAGCTGTTGCCAGTCCTGCTGGACCAGCTCCTATTATACTTACAAGTGTTTTCATAGCTTTCATCCTATTCTGTGTAATTTTATAGTATTTGACTGTCCAGATACAATTACTATTTTATCAGAACTGCTGGCAATACCTAAATTTTTGAGAGTTTTTTCAATCTCTTCTAGAGAAAAATTTTTGTTCCACATAGGAATTATCCCCCAAAAAAGAGATAATTTTCTGTATGTTTTTTCTTTTATACTAAAAGCAATCACCGGCATTGATGGACGCAATTTTGAAAGCACTTTTGTGGTTGATGCAAACTCTGTAAAAACAACTATTGCTTTTGCATTGATGTCTTGAGCAACTTCAACGGCTCCAGAAGCTATTGCTTCAGAAAAAGAACTTCCAACCTTATAAAGAACAGGAATTCTGTGAGATAAATTTTCTTCCGTAAATTTTATGATTGAACTCATTGTTTTAACTGCATCTACTGGATATTTGCCAGTTGCTGTTTCTGCAGAAAGCATCAAAGCATCTGCTCCATCAAGAACTGCATTTGCAACATCAGTTGCTTCAGCACGGGTTGGTCTTGAATGTTGTCTCATTGATTCAAGCATTTGGGTTGCGGTTATAACAATTTTACACTTCTGATTTGCAAGTTCTATTAATTTTTTTTGATATACAGGAACTTCATGAATTGGGAGAGAAACACCTAAGTCTCCTCTTGCAACCATAATGCCTTCTGCAACATCAAGAATTTCTTCAATGTTTTCAATTGCCTCCTTCCTTTCTATCTTTGCTATAAGCGGAGGAAGTAACAAGCCCTCTTCATTTGCCCACTGTTTTATCAAAAGTAAGTCATTTTTGTTTTTTACAAACGAAACAGCAACATAATCTACATCAAGATTAATGCCAAATAAAAGATCAGCTTTGTCTTTGTCAGTAAAACTCAAAGTTGCATTTAAGTTAGGGAAACTGATTCCTTTTTTAGGTTTAAGAGTTCCGCCTTCTTTTACTATTGCAAAAATTTTGTCATTGAGTTTTTTAGTTACTTTAAGTCTTATTAATCCATCATCAATCAGGACTTCATCACCTTCTTTGACTTCATAAATCAAATCTTTATACGGGACAAAAAGAGTTTTTGAAGTAGACACACCATCACCAGATAACATTTCTATTTCTTCACCTTCAGTAAGTTCAATTTCTTTTCCATTTATGTTGTTTATTCTTAGTTTGCTACCCTGAAGATCCTGCAATATTGCAACTGCTTTCCCAAGCTTATTTGATTCTTCCCTTATCGTTTTTATGACCTGAGCATAGTAAAAATGATCTCCATGAGAAAAATTAAGCCTTACCACATCCATTCCAGCCTGAATCATTTGAGAGATTATTTCTTTTTTATCTGATGAGGGCCCTATAGTGGCTACAATCTTTGTTTTTCTCATTTTATCTGTTCATTATCTCCATGCATTTTTTCACATCTTCCGGGCTACCCATAAATACAGGCACTCTTTGATGTAGAGCCTGGGGTTTAATATCTAAAATATTTTCAGTTCCATCGGTTGCTAATCCACCTGCCTGTTTAACTAAAAAAGCCATAGGAGCTGCTTCATAAAGAAGTCTTATTTTTGCCTTTGAACCTACCATTGGATAGGCAAATATTCCGCCTTTCATAATTGTTCTGTGTATATCTGTAACCATTGCTCCAGCCCACCTAAGAGTATATCCTTCTGATTTAAAGTAATCTACGCATTTTCTAATTTTTTCGTCCCATTTGTTGTAATAGGATTCATTAAATCCATAGATCTTGCCTTTGTCAGGAATTTTTATATTTGGATGAGAAAGCAAATATGTACCCACCATTGGATCAAGAGTAAATCCATAGACTCCATTTCCAGTTGAATAAACAAGCATGGTTGATGTTCCATAGATAACATATCCAGCAGCTACTATTTTTTTTCCTTCTTGTAAAAATGTTGATTCATCAGAAGAAGTTTTTCTCCAGATTGAAAATATTGTTCCCACAGATGTATTAGCATCAATTACAGAAGAACCATCAAGGGGGTCTACTGCTATAATATATTTGCCCTCCTTACCTTCTTCAGGAAATAAAGCATTTTCCATTTCTTCACTTGCTACAGCATAAAAATCACCACTTCCACTTAGATGTTCTACAAGAACTCTATTTGACAAGGTATCTAATTTTTGAACTTCTTCACCCTGCACATTTATTCTTCCTGTTTTGCCAATTACATCAACAAGTCCAGCCATTCTTATATATGAAGAAATAATTTTTGTTGCATTTTCTATAGCCATTAAAGCATGAGAAAGTGTGCCAGTTGCTTCTGGATGTTTTCTTTCTTGTTCAAGAATAAATCTGTTTAAATCTATGCCTTTTTTTATTTCCATTTTTTAACCTCCTACTGCAAAAATTTTAAACTTACATTTACAGGATTTATATATTTATTAACAAGCTGTATTGAATCTTTAACACGAAGTTTTTCAAATATTACATCAAAAGTTTTTGAAAGTTCGTCCATTATTGCGTTTTTTATATCTTCTGGAAGACTCCACCACTGTTTTTTAAAGGGACCAAATCCTTTTTTTCTTGTTTTGTATATGAACTGCTCATATGTCATGTCCTGTTTCCATTCTTCTTTACATTTTTCTTGAAGGTATTGATAAATTTCTTTCTTTAACCAATCTGGTGCTAAATCATACATTGTGTTTTGAAATCCTGTGGCAAGATGAATTTCAGAAGTATAAGATTCAGGAAATTTATCAAATAATTCCATTGGTAAAGTAGATGCTCCATGTTGAACAGCTCCACTTAATCCATATTTTTCCTGAGCTAAACTACCAATTGATTTTAAAACATTAAAATCCAATTTAACTTGAGCCAGAGTTCCGTCTTTTAAAGGAATTCCTCCATGAGCTGTTCCTGTTTGAACACTAATTTTTGAGATACCTTTTTGAGAATTCAAAGTTTTCAAATAACCTTCCATAAAAGCCTCAAATTCTTCAACTGTAGAATTTTTACCACCAATATGACCTATTTCTCCTCCAACACTAACTGTTATTCCATCTGGCTGCAACCCTCTTATATAGTCTGTAAACATAGCTGTAAGAGTAAAGTTTTCTTTTTGTTGTTCCTTTAAAGTTTTCTTTGAATAATCAACCATTGTAGAGGCATCTATATCTATGTTAAAAAAGCCAGCATTTATCGATTCTTTTATTAAATTTTTAAGGGTATCAATCTCTTCTTTATGATTTTTTTCAAAATTTTTCTTGTTGACCTGAAAATGATCTCCTTGTAGAAAAATTGGATAGTAAAATCCTTCCCGCAAAGCTGCAGCTATAATATTAGCAGTATATTCTGAAGGACTTTGATATGTATAACCAATCTCTGAACGAGCAATTTCAAATATAATCAAACCTACATTGTTTTTCATCGCTGATCTAAAAATAGCTCTTGCTGCGTAATAGGTAAGTCCTCTTATATTCACAGCAGGAACAGTAATGCTGTGGAGTTCACCTCTTCCCATTGCATCATAAAAATTTTGAATTGATGAAGGAACCACTCCATGTTGAAGCCCTTTAAGAAATATCATTTCTTTGGCTTTGTTTCTGGTTTCTTCCTTAGATGAAAATACAGCACTCCAGATTAAATTGTCTACATCATTAAAATCAAGCTCTTCAATATTTTGAGCAATTAAATCTTTCATAGCCTGCCCTCCTCAATTTCTATTATTTGATTAACTCTTCTTAAATGCCTTCCTCCTTCAAATTTAGTCAAAAGAAAAACATCAACAATTCTTTTTGCTGTATCTTCTTCAGTAAATCTTCCTGCAAGAGCAATCATATTTGCATCGTTGTGCTGTCTTGCAAGTCTACAAAGCTCTGGAGTATAAACCAAAGCACATCTTATTCCTTTTATTTTGTTTGCTACAATTGAAGCTCCTATCCCTGAACCACACATTACAATTCCTCTTTCACATTGTCCATTAGCTACTGCCCGAGCAGCCTTTGAAATAAACAAAGGATAATCAGCCGATTCTTCACTGTAACATCCAAAATCAATTACTTCATGTTCTAAGTTATTAAGATAATGCTTTATTCTTTCTTTTAAAGAAAATGCTGCATGATCTGTTGCCATTGCTATTTTCATAGCAGCCTCCTTTATTCAATATCAAGAAATTGCTTCAAGTGCAGGCAATGAAGAACCCTCTAAAAACTTTAAAAAAGCTCCACCTCCAGTTGAAATATGATCAAAATGGGAAATTAAATTTGAAGAATTTAAAACTTCAGCAGTGTCTCCTCCTCCGCATATTTTTATTGCTTTAGACATGCCAATTGTTAAGGCTATACTTTTTGATCCCCATGAAAATTTAGGAATTTCATAAATTCCCATAGGTCCGTTCCATAAAATTGTATTTGCAGAGTTTATTTCCTTTTTATAAATTTCAAATGTTTTTGGACCTATATCAACTACTTGATAGTCTTCAGGAATTTCTTCTCGAGAAACATACTTTGTTTCTGTATTGTCGCTGATTGTTTTTGCAACCATAACATCCTGTGGAAGCAGAAGTTTGCATCCCCTCTGTTCTGCTTTTTTCATTATTGCTCTTGCTACATCTAAGGAGTCTTCTTCATAAAAAGATTTTCCTACCTGGTATCCCAATGCTTTAAAAAACGTACAAGCCATTGCTCCACCAATACAAATTATCTGAGCTTTGTCAAGAAGTCTTTCAAAAACTCTTATTTTGTCAGATATTTTTTTCCCTCCTAAAATAAACAAAAAAGGTTTTTTTGCTTGCTCTATTAATCCATTTATGGTATTTATCTCCTTTTCAGTTAAAAATCCAATCATTGAAGGTAAAAATTTAGGTAAAGAAACTACACTGGCATGCTTTCTATGAGCAGTTCCAAATGCTTCAAAAACATATATATCTGCCAGTGAAGCTAAAAACTTTGCAAACTCTTCATCATTGCTTGTTTCTCCAGGATGAAATCTTAAATTTTGTAAAAGCAAAATTTCTCCATCTTTTAGCAATTTTAGAGTATCTTTAACTTCATCTCCCCATGAAGGAACAAAGTGAATCTTGAAAGGAGAAGTTTTTGATAGATATTTTTTAACACTGCATAAAGAGTATTTCGCCTCTTTATCCTTAGGTCTTCCCATGTGAGAGGCAACAATCACTTTTGCACCTGCTCCTACGAGATAACCTATTGTAGGTAAAGTAGCTCTTATCCTCATATCTCCTATTAATTCTCCTTTTTCATTAACAGGGTCATTTAAGTCTGCGCGTACAAAAACTCTTTTACCTTTTAATTTGTAAACTGAGTAATTTGAAAGACAGGGTTTTTTACACATTTTTAACCCCCATTTTCTAAAAATTTTATTATATCTACAATTCTTGATGAATAACCAAATTCATTGTCATACCACGCAAATATTTTATAAATTTCACCAATTTTGGAAATTAAAAGACCATCAACAATACAAGAGTATTTTGTTCCAATTATGTCCGTAGAGACCAAAGGCTCCTCAGTATACTTTAGAACATTTTTTAAAGAATTATTTTCATAGTAAACAAACCATTCTTTTATTTCCTCCATTGAAGGATTTTTTTGGAGACGAACAGAAAAATCAACCATTGAGCCAGTTGGAACAGGAACTCTTATTGCGGCTGCTGATATTTTCCCTTGCAGTTGAGGGAAAATATAGCCTAAGGCTTTTCCAGCACCAGTGGATGTTGGCACAATATTTAAAGCTGCTGCTCTTGTTCTACGCATGTCCTTTTTATGAGTGCCATCTAAAAGCCTCTGATCCGATGTATAAGCATGCACAGTTGTAATAAATCCATCTAAAATTTCAAATTCTTCTAATACCTTACAAATAGGAGCTGTACAGTTTGTTGTGCAAGAGGCAGCTGAAATAATTTTATGTTCCGGCTTTATTTCAGCATGATTTACTCCATAAACAACCATTATGTCTGATTCAGCGCTTGGAGCTGTAATTAAAACTCTTTTAGCCCCTGCTTCAATGTGTTTGTAGGAGTCCTCTTTTTTCTTAAATTTTCCTGTAGCCTCAACAACAAGGTCAATTTCAAGTTCTTTCCACGGAAGCTTTGTTAAATCCTGTCTTTCCTCAATAATTTTAATTTTTTTGCCATCTACCAATAAATGGTCAGAGTCATAGGACATTTCTTTATTGTTAAATTCTCCATATACCGAGTCATGTTTAAGAAGATAGCTAAGCATCTCAGTGTTTTTTGAACTGTTAATAGCAACTAAATCAACATTTTCAGGATTTTCATTAAAAAGGATTCTTGTTACCAATCTTCCTATTCTTCCAAAACCATTTATAGCAACCCTCATAGGCTACCTCCTTTTAAAGTTATTACACCATTAACAATATCATCAGAGGTAAGACCATAATGTTTAAGAAGTTCTTCAGGTTTTCCTGACTGACCAAACTGATCTTTAATTCCAATCTTTTTTACAGGACATGGATACTCCTCAGAGAGTACCTCACATACTGCACTACCAAGTCCTCCTATTATGCTGTGTTCTTCTACTGTTACAACACATCCTGTTTTTTTGACAGAATTTAATAGTGTTTCTTTGTCAATTGGTTTTATTGTGCTCATATTAATGACTTCAGCAGTGATGCCATGAGAATTAAGCTTCTCTCGAGCTACCATAGCTTCATACACCATTGTTCCACAGGCTACTATAGTTACATCTGAACCTTCTGTTAATACATAAGCTTTCCCAATTTTAAATATATAGTCTTCAGGTAGAACCTGCGGAGTTGGAGCTCTGCTAAGTCTTAAATATACAGGACCAAAATGTCTTGCTGCTGCAATTGTTGCTTGATAAGCTTCTGTGCTGTCTGCAGGAACTATTACAGTCATTCCTGGAATTGCTCTCATTATGGATATATCATCAATAGATTGATGGCTTGCTCCATCTTCACCAACTGTCACTCCTGCATGACTTGCAGCAATTTTCACATTCAGTTCAGGATATGCAATGCTTTGAAATATCTGGTTTAAAGCCCTTTGAGTTGCAAATATAGCAAAAGTGGAGGCAAACACTATAAATCCACACGTAGCAAGACCTGCTGCCATTCCCATCATATTTGCTTCTGCAACTCCTGCATTGAAAAATCTTTCAGGAAACTCTTTTGCAAACTTTACTGTATATGTTGACTTTGATAAATCAGCATCCAATACAACAACATTTGGGTTGCTTTTGCCCAGATCCACAAGAGCTGAACCATAAGCCTGTCTTGTAGCTATTTTCTTTTGCATTTTTTTACCTCCTTACACTAACTCATAAACTCCTTGGAGTTCTTTAAGAGCCTCTTCAGCCTCCTCAGCCTTAGGAGCTTTACCATGCCAGTCAACATTGTTTTCCATAAATGAGACTCCTTTACCTTTAACAGTATTTGCCACTATTGCAAGAGGTTTTGATATATATGGAATTATCTGGAATGCCGGAATTATTTCACCAAAATCATGTCCGTTTATTTCAAGTGTCATCCAGCCAAAGGCTTTCCATTTTTCAACAAATGGCTCTAAGGACATAACCTCTTCTGTATTTCCATCAATTTGAAGTCTATTTCTGTCAATGATTGCAATTAAGTTGTTAAGTTTGTAATGCGATGCAGCCATTGCAGCTTCCCAAACCTGACCTTCTTGACATTCTCCATCTCCTAAAAGGACAAAAACACGATATCCAAGTTTTTGAATTTTTGCACCTAAAGCCATTCCAACTCCTACTGAAAGACCTTGACCAAGAGAGCCTGTAGATATTTCAATTCCTGGAACCTTTTTCATATCAGGATGTCCCTGAAGTGGAGATCCAAATTTTCTTAAACTATGAAGCCAGTCTTTTGGAATAAAACCAAATTCAGCTAAGGTTGCATAAAGTGCAGGTGCAGCATGTCCTTTTGAAAGGATGAATCTATCTCTGTCCATGTCTTCTGGATACTCTGGATTAAGTCTTAAAACTTTAAAATAAAGAGCTGTTAAAATCTCAACGCAGGAAAGACTTCCTCCAGGATGTCCACTGCCTGCCTTAGCAATCATCTCAATTATGTTTTTTCTTATTCTTGAAGCTACTGATTGTAATTCTGTGTAATTTGAAACTAATTCAAATGTTTCAAACATTTTTACACCTCCTTTTCGTTTTTCAAATTTCTTATTTGTTTAAGTATGCTTGCAACTAAAACAGCTGCAAGCATATATGGTTCAAGCTCTTTTTCTTTTATTTTGAAAGAACTATCAATTTTAAATATTTTCTTTGCTTCATCGATTGTAAATGGTCGAGCTATCTCATAAACATTCCATTTTTTGCCTCCATACCATTCTGTTACAGCATTCCAGGAATCAGGGTCATTTAAAATTTTTTTGAACCATTGAGCATCTATAGAATCATTCCACTGTACAGCTATAGAATTATTAGAATGCAGTTTTAGCTTTATTAAAATGTCAGCATATTGAGACTGAGGTTCAACAAAGTTTCTTATGTCTTTTTGCCTTTCTCTTATCTCTTCTATTACTTTTTCAGCAAAATATCCTCTTTCTACAACATCTCTTTGAATTTTCCATATTATTTTTAGTTCAAGATCAGTGTCATAGTAAATTTTTAAATCATAGATCACAGCAAGCACACTAAAGTAAAATGTATGCAATCCTTCACATATTATATAGGGAACAGGAAATACCCATTCAGGCTCCCCAAATTTTCCAGTTGAGTGATCATATACAGGTTTTAAAATTTTTTTACCTTGTTTAAGATGCCACATATGTTCTATAGCCAGCCCAAGATTGTTCGCCCGAGGATGAAGCGGGGTTATCTTTACAGCTTTTCTTTCTTATCTGTCTAAGGAGTGATAATCATCAAAGCATATTTCTCTTACTTCTTTTTCTCCTAACAAATTAGCCAGAGTTTTAACAAATGTACTTTTTCCGCTTCCACTGTCTCCTGCAATTCCTACTAAAACTGGCTTCATTTTATTACCACCCCTTTCCATTTTTCTAAGGCTCTTGCCAGTTCTTTACTTTTCTTTGCTGCTTCTTCCAGAGTTTTACCTTGAACTGCTGCCTCAGCAGCATCCCTTACAGCTTTTGCTCCTGAGCGAGTTCCATCAGGATGTCCATGAACTCCTCCACCAAACTGAAGCACAGCATCAATTCCAAATATACTGACAAGATCAGGAACATGGCCAGGATGAAGTCCTCCAGAAGCAACTGAAAAAACAGGTTTTATATTTCCCCAACCTTGAGGAGGTAAAGGAGCATTAAGAGTGTGTTCAGAGTTTCCTAAAGCTTCATGGCAGACCATTACATCAGCTTTGTCACCTTCCATTTTTCCTACCACTGTTCCGATATGAAGTTGGTCAACTCCTGCAAGCCTTGAAAGCTTTGCTAAAACAAGCATGTGAATTCCATGATTCTTAGGACGCGCAAAACTTGCATACATTGCTCTGTGAGCATGAATTATTAGTCCTAAATTAGCATTCCTTACAGCTTGCAGTCCTGAAAATCCTGCTGTAACAATATCAACCATTACATAGGTTCCACCATTGTTTTTCACAAACTGAGCCCTTCTCAGCATTTCCTCAGTAGGAGCAGTGATATTGGGCAAATAAGCCTTTTTCTCTCCTGTTTCCTTTTCTGCTTTTTGCACTGCTTCAAGACACCGTAAAACTCTTTCTTCAAAGTTTGAAAAAACTTGATGTGTAAGATTTTCATCATCCTTTACAAGATCAAGTCCTCCAGCAAGAGAGTTGTATACAACTTCTGCCTGCTCTTTCGGTGAAAGCCCGAGTTTTGGTTTCACAATTGTGCCAATAAGTGGTCTGTGCTTTACATTTAAAACATCTCTTACGCCACTAACTCCAAAAGCAGGACCTGGAAGATGTTTTGTAAAAATTGAAGTTACCCGTATGTCAAGTAGTCTTAAAGCCTTAACTGCTTTCATTCCAAAAACATTTCCTGCAATGCTGCTTAAAAATTGAGGGATATTGCTTGGTTCAAAAAGTGCCTCAGGATAAGCTATATACACAACATTGTCCTCTATTGCATAAACTTTTGCTCTTAATTCGTCCCATATGCTTTGTTTCATAGTTGCAAGGTCTGTCCAGGTGCCAATTGAACTTTCTGAAGCAACAGCTCCTGCTGCTTCTTCTACAGTTACATCTTCTGCTGGCTCTACATAAAATGCAGCTAAAACATCACTTTCTCTTGGAATGTATCCAATTTCTAAAAAATCAATATACTTCATCTTCATTTCTCTTTCCTCCTTTTTATTTTTTATGAAGACTTTCCCAGTCTTTTAAAAATCTTTCAATACCTATATCTGTAAGCGGATGTTTAAACATGCTTTCAAGAACCTTTGGCGGAATGGTAGCAATATGAGCACCAGCAAGAGCACTTTCTACGACATGAATTGGATGACGAATGCTTGCAGCAATTATCTTTGTTGTAAAATTATAAATTCTGAATATTTCTGCCAATTCTCGAACAATAGTTAATCCATCATGAGAAATGTCATCAAGCCTTCCAATAAAAGGACTTACATAAGTAGCTCCAGCTTTTGCTGCAATAATTCCTTGATTTGTTGAGAAAATAAGGGTAACATTTGTTTTAATTCCTTCCTTTGAAAGAACATTTACAGCTTTCATTCCTTGTTCTGTCATAGGAATTTTAACTGCAATATTAAATCCCCATGAAGCATACTCACGAGCTTCTCTTATCATTCCTTCAGCATCTGTTGATATTACTTCAACGCTTACAGGTTCACGCACAAGGCTTGATATTTCTTTTATAACGCTTTTTACATCCTTAGCTCCTGCCTTGGCTAACAAAGTAGGATTTGTTGTAACTCCATCAACCACTCCTGTAACTGCCCATCTTCTTATTGCTTCAATTTCTGCTGTGTCTAAAAATATTTGCATATCTTCCTCCTTTCATTTTTTTGATTTTAATAAAGCAAGCAATTTCTGTGCCAAACAAAAAAATAAGAAAAATTAAGACGTTAAAAAAAAGCTCGTTATGAAAGGTAACATTGTTAGGTAACAAATAAAAGTAACAGAGATTGTCTTTAGAATTTTGAAAATGTTAAAATTTTTTAAATTTATGAGTCTAGACAGTAAATTACTCAATGAAATACTGGATACTGCAGAAAAAAATTTTGTATGTCTTAGATGTGCAGAGTGTTGTTATCGTTGGGCAGTGCCACTGCCAAATGGAGTAAAGAAGCCTGAAAACCAGAAGTGTCCATATTTAACTGATATTTCAATAAACGGAAATCAATGGAAAGAAGCATCATGCACAAGTTATAAAAATTGTCCAGAGGTTTGCATAAACTTCAAAATAAGCTTTGCTACTTTTTGTCCAATTGGGATGTGGAAGTGGCTTAAATTAAAAGAAATTAAACCGGAAATTGATTTACCTGAAAGAATTAAAAAAATTATAGAATTTTTAAAGGAACTTAGATAAAAATGCTGAAATTAAAAGGACTTTATGTAATAACAGATGAAAAATTAACTCCCTATGAAAAAATTCTTGAAATGGTTGAAGAAGCTTTAAATGGAGGTGCTTGTGTAGTTCAGCTCAGGGATAAAACCAACTCTGATAATTTTCTTCTTCCTTATGGATTTTTATTAAAAGAGCTTTGCGAAAAATATAATGCCTACTTTATTGTAAATGATAGAGTAGATTTAGCTATGAAGTTAGATGCTCATGGAGTTCATATTGGCAAAGAAGATGCTGATATTTCTGAAGTAAAAGAAAAGTTAAAAAACAAAATTATAGGTGTCTCTTGCTATGGTGATATTAAAAAAGCTAAAAACATGGAATCTTTAGGTGCCTGTTATGTTGCCTTTGGAAGTTTTTATTATTCACCAACTAAACCTCAAGCTGAAATAGTTGATAAATCTATTATCATAGAGGCTAAAAAAATTCTTTCTATTCCTGTTTGCGTAATAGGAGGATTGAATGTTGAAAGAGCTAAAGAGTTAGTAAATCTTGGTGCAGATATTGTTGCAGTAGTAAGTGATATCTGGACTGCTCCTTCAATCAGAGAAAGAGCTAAGGAGTATAAAAATTTATTTACTTGATAAAACTTCTCTTATTTTTTTCACTAAGAAAGAATGAATTACAGGATTGCCTGCTATGATATGTCCTGTTTTTAAATATTTTTCTTCTCCATCAAAATCTGATACCACTCCGCCTGCTTGTTTTATTAAAACTATACCTGCTGCAATGTCCCAGGGACTTAAAGCAAATTCAAAGAATCCATCCACTCTTCCGCATGCGACATAGGCAAGATCAATTGCTGCAGCACCAGCTCTTCTTAGATCACTGACAGAGTAAAGAAGTGATTGAAATATTTTTACATAACTTGGAATGAATTGTTTGTTTCTGAACGGAAAACCAGTTGCAATAAGGCTCATTTCTGGTAAACTCAGTGTGGATACTCTTATTTTTTCTTCATTTAAAAAAGCACCACTGCCAGCTTCAGCATAAAAGGTCTCACCTCTTGTTGGATCATGAACAACTCCTAAAACAAGCTCGCCTTTATACATCAAAGCAATAGATATGGCAAAAACAGGGAAAGCATGAATAAAATTTGTTGTTCCATCAAGAGGATCAATTATCCATAGATATTCTGCCTTTTTATAGTCATTTGATGACTCTTCAGACATTATCTGATGAGTTGGAAAGTGCTTTTTAATGTGAGCAATTATTGTCTTTTCTGATAAAACATCTACTTCTGTTACATAATCTGATATACTTTTTTGAGTGACTTCATTGTCTTTGATTGTCCCAATTCTTTCTTTAATAATATTTCCTGCTTTCTGGGCAGCTTCTATTGCAACAGTAAGATACTCTTTCATTCAACAAACTCCACTGCTTCATTAATTGACACTCTTGGTGGTGCTGAAGGCACATATGCTGGATATCCAACAGGCAATATAACAACAGATCTTAAATGTTTTGGCAGAGCAAGAATTTTTGAAACTTCCTCTTCTCTAAATGCTCCAACCCAGCAACTTCCAAGCCCATTTTCATGAGCAACAAGCATTGCATTTGTAATGCTTGTTGCCACATCCTGTATTGCATACAGCTGCACACCTCTTTGTCCATATCTTGGAAAGATTTTATTTTTATCTATGCATCCAACAATAACCAACGGGGCATCGGCTATAAATGTTTGATATAAAGCTGCCTGAGCAAGTTTTCCCTTTGTATCTTTGTTTTTTACAAAATAAAATTTTCTTGCCTGAAGATTTCCTGCAGACGGAGCCCATATCAGGGCTTCAATAAGCTTTTTAATAATATCATCAGGAATTTCTTTTTTTAAAAAAGACCTAATACTTCTTCTTTCTTTAACCGCTTTTAAAACTTCATCCATTTTTATATTTTAGCAACTTTTCTTTAAGTCTGCAAACACTGCAAAGTTCTAAAGTTGTAAGGTAACCACAATTTTTGCATCTTTGTAGTAGCAATTCCTCAGAGGATTGACAATAGAATTTGTTCATTCTTTTTAAAAAGCCTTTGTAAAATCCTATAATTGAGCCTGGAAACTCTTTGTTTATTTCATAGACAAGCTTTTTAAATACCTCGTAAACTCCAGACTTATAAGGACAGGTTTCACTAACATAGGTTATGTTAGAGAGTTTACAGAAAAGTTCAGTTTCTTCCTCTGTAATAAGGCAAAGAGGTTTGACCTTCCTGCTTAATCCTTCTTTTTCTTGAAGAACTGGGGATTGTCTTGCTAAAAGTTCATCATGCCAGAAGATCATGTTTTTTAAAATAAATGAAACTTCATCATTAAGAGTATGTCCTGTTACAATTGTTTTGCCATCTGCCTGTTTATTTAAAATATATCTTCTCAGCATTCCACAGACAGCACATACAGGTTTTTTTAGTATTTTTGAGATTTCTTCAAGCGATATTTCAATTTCTTCTTTTAAGTGAACAATTTTTAAAGGAATTTTTTCTATTTCGCAAAAATTCTGTACAATTTCAATGGATTTTTTTGAAACTTCACCTAAGTCTGCATTTATATGGAAGGCTTTTATACTGTATCCTAAGTCTTTTAATGCTTTAGTAACGCTCATACTGTCTTTTCCACCTGAAAGAGCCACTATGAGACTGTCTTTTGGTCCAAACATTTTAAATTTTTCCACTGTTTCCTGAACTCTTTTTTTAAAAAAATGAGGGAAACAGTCAAGACAGACTCTTAAATTATAATGCCTCAGGCTTACTCCTTCTTTTAAACTACCGCAGATTTTGCATCTTACTCTTTTTGTTTGCATGATGCTTCTTTTGCAAGTTTATCTGCTAAAGAGTTCTCTTCCCTGTAAATATGCGATATCTGATATTTTTTAAATCTGCTTAAAAGTTCTCTAACTTTTTCATAAAGTGGTATTAAATTTTTATTTCTTACTTTATAGACTCCTTTTATTTGACGCACAAGGAGTTCACTGTCTGAAAAAATTTCTATTTCTTCTGCTTTCTGGTTTAATGCTTCCTGTAATCCTCTGATTAATGCTGTGTATTCTGCTACATTATTTGTTGTTTTTCCAATGTATTCTGATATCGCTATTTTTTTGTTATCTAAAATAATCAAACATCCAATGCCTGCATTTCCAGGATTTCCCCTTGATGCACCATCACAGTAAAGCCGGGCTTTCACTGAGTTTGAACCTGTGCCTGCTCTAATTTTTTATCAGGCTTATAATAAAGAAATCTACCGCATTGAGGGCAATGATAAATTGATTGATTTAATTTTATTTCTACATAAAGCTGAGGCGGAATATGAAGAAAACAACCTTGACAAACTGAGTTTTTTACCTGAGCAACCGCTAATCCTTTATGTTTTTTCATCAGTTCTATGTATTCTTCATAAAGCTCTGATGGCAATTTATTTATTAATTCTTTTCTTTCTTTTTTGAGTTCTTCAATCTGCTGAGCTGTGATATCAATTTCTTTTTCCAATTGCTTCTTATTGTCTTCAATTTCTCTTTTTCTTGCATCAATGTCTGCCTTTATTTCTTTAAGAACCTTTTTTGCTTCATCAAGATCATATAAAATCAATAAAAGATTTTCTTCTTCTTTCTTTAAATTTTCTTGAACTAATTCAATTTCTTTTAACAATGCCTGGTATTCTTTATTTGTTTTTATTTGAGATGTTTTTTCTTTGAGTTTTTTTATTTTGTCGTTAATATCTTCAATTTCAATTTCTTTTTCTTTTCTCTTTTTTTCTAAATTTATAACTTTTTTGTTTTCATTTTCAAATTGTCTGTCAATTTCCTGCATTTTTTTCTCAAAATTTTTTATTTCCAGAGGAATTATTTCAAGTTTTTGTTTTAAAGAAAGAATTAAGGAGTCAATTTCTTGGAGTTTTATAAGAGTATCCACTTCTCCATTCACCTTTTATATCTCCTTATAAAAGATGGGCCCACCAGGATTCGAACCTGGGACCAACCGGTTATGAGCCGGTAGCTCTGGCCGCTGAGCTATGGGCCCTGAATAAATACATTACAAAATTACTATAACCTTATAAAGGTAGATTAGTCAACTGTCTCTAATAAAATCTCTAAGCCACTTAAGCCTGCATAGGCGTTTTAATTTCCTCATGGCTCTCATTTCAATCTGTCTTACTCTTTCTCTTGAAACAGAAAATTCTTTACCCACTTCTTCAAGACTTTTTGGTTTTTCCGTATTTATTCCAAATCGTTTCATTAATACTTCTTTTTCTCTTTCACTTAAAATTGAAAAAACTTTTTCAATTAAATATCTTAAATCGTTATTTAATGCTTCTTCATAGGGATTTGGAGAATTTACATCTTCTATGAAATCTTTTAACTGAGAGTCATCATCTCTAAATGAAATATCTATTGATATAGGCTCTTTAGTTATTGCAAGAAGCTCTGCAATCTTATCACTGGATAGATTCAAATTCGATGAAATTTCATATATGTCAGGTTCATTTTCTAAATTTTGATATAACTCACGATATACTTTATTTATTTTACATATACTGTCTATAACATGCACAGGAATTCTGATGGTTTTTGAGTGATCTGCCAAGGATCTACTGAGTGATTGTCTTATCCACCATGTGGCATAAGTACTGAATTTGAATCCCTTTTTATATTCGAATTTATCAATAGCTTTTATAAGACCTATGTTTCCTTCCTGAATTAAATCCTCAAGGCTTAATCCTCTGCCAGTATATTTTTTCGCAACACTTACAACAAGCTTTAGGTTTGACTCTATCATTTTATTTTTAGCCTCTGTGAATTCGTTAAATGTCTGTTTTATAACTTTGAAGTGATTTAAAAATTCTTCATTTGGCATTCCTGTAACATTCTTTAAATCCTTCCCTTTTATGATTTCTTTGCTTAATTTATCAAGCTCTTCCACAAACATATTTATTAACTCATCTCGCAAGGGAATATCAAATATTTTTTTTAAAAATTCTTTTGTAGTTTTTTTTCTTCTCATAATTTTCTTTATATTTTCTGAAACATTAATAAATATTTTTTTTATTTCCTCCACATCAATGTTGTCTTCCTCATCAAGAATTTCTTTAGCTTTTTCAGGGTCTTTTGAAAAAATATTACTCAATGCATAGATTTTCTTCTGGACGAAGGGAATATAAAGCAATTGTTTTATTAACTCCATTTTTTTATCATGTATGATCTTTGCAATATTTTCTTCTTCCTGTTTGGACAAAACAGGAAAGGCACTAATACACTTAAAGTAAAGCCTTAGAGAATCATAAACTTGTGCTGATTTATCAGTATCTTCATCTTTTTCAATAAATTCATTGAAAAAATCTTTTTGTTCATCCATTGTAGTTTCGTATAATACTTTTCCTTATTTTAATTAATTCATTAAGGTTTTTTTCATCACCTAATTTTGCAACTTCTTTAATTTTTTTATCAATAGATTTAAGTGCGAGTTTTTTTATGCAGTCTTTCATATTTTGTATAACTGATTCTTCATCAATCTCAGAGGTCATTATCAATTTAGAAATAAAAGCTTTTTCCTCTTCATCAAGCATAGTTAATAGTTTATTTAATGAGAACTCGCTATTTCTTTGTAATTCCTGTATTTTTAAAAAAATATTTCTTATTGACTGAATTTCAAAATCTTCAATTTTAACTTTTTCAAGTATATAATTGATTTTTTCAGGATAGGAAAGCACTATACGAAGAAGAATTTCTTCTTCTTTAGAACCTGAATATGCTTTAAGATCAATTCTTTCTTTTTTAGAAGTTTTATTGGAAATAATTTGTTTAAGTTCTTCTCTGAGAGTTATTTCATTAATTCCAGTTTTTTCTGAAAGTTCTTTTAAAAGTTCATCACGATATATCAGATCTTTAAGGTAGCTCAACATATTTAGAAAATTACGAATTCCCTCATTTAATTTTTTTTGTGGATAGCTCTTTATGATTAAATCAACAGGAGATAAAGCTTTGGATAGATAGTTTTTAAATGCCTTTTCTCCGTACTTTTGCAAGAAACTGGCAGGATCTTCTTTTTCAGGTAATAAAACTATTTTTACTATGAATCCTCCATTAAACAGTGACATTAGGGATCTCTGAGCAGCTAAAATTCCTGCTTCATCTCCATCAAATATTAACAATATCTTATTGGTAAATTTTTTTAAGTTATTAAGAATTCTTTTTGTCTTTTCTAATTGTTCCTGAGTAAGAGCTGTACCTAAGGGTGCTACTGTGTTTTTAAACCCGTACTGATGACAAAGAATTACATCCATATAACCTTCTACTACAATTACATATCCTTTCTCCCTGATGTATTGCTTTGCATGCCAGAATCCAAAGAGATTTTCTCCTTTTTTAAATATAGGTGTGTCTGGCGAATTAATATATTTTGGAAGCTCTACTGCCCTTTCAATGAGTCTTCCTCCAAATCCTATAACTCTGCCTGTTAAATCCTGAATTGGAATAATAATTCTGTTTCTGAAAAAATCATAGGAGTTGTTAACTAATCCAGAAGAATTAATTAAACTTTCGTCAAAACCTTTTTCTTTTAAAAAATTGTATAAAGAATTTCGTTCCTCGGAAGCATAACCAATTTTAAAAATTTCTACAGTTTGTTCATTAATTCCTCTACTTTTAAGATACTGTTTTGCCTTCTCAGAGTTTTTTAATTGAGATATATAGTAATGCAATGCCTGCTCATATATTTCATAAAGCTTTTCTTTTGATGCGTAAGAAAAGCTTTTTTCAGAGGGTTCAAATTCTAAACCTGCTTTTTTTGCAAGAATTGAAATAGCTTCAGAGAAACTAACTTTTTCATACTCCATAACAAAAGTAATAATATCTCCACCTTTTCCGCAGCCAAAACAATGAAAAATTTGTTTTGAAGGATTTACAAAAAATGAAGGAGTTTTTTCCGGATGAAAAGGGCAGAGAGATTTGTAATTTTGACCAGTTTTTTTTAAATCAATGTATTCAGAGATAACATCAACAATATCTAATCTGTTTTTAATCTCTTCTAAGATTTTTTGATAATTCATTGCAAAGGCTTAATGCCTGCTAAAGCGCTTAAAACCTGAGCACTCTAAAATCTTGATATCCTCTCCTTCTGTTATTTTATCCAGAAGTAAATTTAATCCAAGGGTATCACTTGCTATATGTCCAGCAATTACTACATTTATATGATTTTTTTCTGCTTCTTTGCGATGTTCTTCACTTAAATGCATAGCTACCACTGTATTTATTCCGCTTAAAGCCATGCTTTGAAAGATGTCCTTTGCTCCCTCAGTTCCACCTGTCATATCAACAAATATTTTCCCTGCTTTTCTTTCCTTACTTCCAATAAGAATCCTTGGTCCTGCACAATTTTTTTCAGCCTCTTTATACTCAGGAATTTCTAAGAGCAAATCCAGGACATCTTCCAGAGTATAAGGCTTGTTTTCATCAAAAAGTTTTTGTAGATAGGTAGCAACCATATTGTCTGCTGGCGTATGAAGACACATAAAAGGTATATTAAGAAGTCTTGCAGCATCAACTGCCCTTGTATGATTCACTGGCATCAATTTTCTTTCTACTTCTTTTATCCTCGTCTCTAATAAACTTTCAGCAATATTAATTGGAACTCCGAATCTTCCAAGAATGTCAGCCTGCATGTGCATTACTGCAAAAAGCCTTGCATAGGCTCCACCTTCAGGATGATGGGAAAGAATCAGGTCTACTTTATTTCCACTTTGCCTTAAAGAATGAGCTAAAACAACTTCTCCAACTTCCATGTCTATACCAGCAATAATTGTTTTAATCTCTTCCTCACCTGTTCCAAAAAGTATTCTTGAATCACTATATGGATTTTCAAGGGATTCTATATCAAAAAATTCTTTCTTTTTTTCAGGAAGTGCTTCATAATCTTTTTTTCTTTTGGCAAGTTCTTTTAAAACTTCATCTTTACCTCTTGGATCATTTTCAATCCCTGTTTGAATAGCTTTTTTATATAAATCTCTCAGTTTCATGAATCCTCCTTAAATTTAAAATAAAATTACGGAGATTCCATTTTTACAGAATCTCCGTTCATATTAGCAGGACTTTAAATTACTTTGACAGCATTTTCATTTTTTTTGCTAATTTTTTCTTGGCAGCAAGAATCTTTTTCTTTCTTTTAACGCTTGGTTTTTCATAATGTTCTCTTTTTTTGATTTCAGAAAGTATTCCCTCTCTTTCGCACTGTTTTTTAAACATCTTCAATGCTGCCTCGAATGAATCCATCTCTTTAACATTTACAGAGGGCATTCAGTTGCTCCCCTCCTCTCTTTTTAGAATTTTAATAAATACTTTACCAGTAAAGCATTATTTTAGTCAATAAAAAAGTGTTAAAATATTTCATGTTTGTCAAGAAATCGCTTGATATTTACGAAAAATTATCCATTCTTGCAAATGGCGCAAAATTTGATATATCCTGCTGTCCTTCATTTGATAGAAAAAACTTTTCAAAAAAAGAAACTTTTTCAAAATTTGGAATACAAAATATATGGACCTCTAATGGAAGATGCATTCGCCTTCTTAAAGTATTACTTACAAATTTCTGTATAAATGATTGTGCTTATTGCATAAATAGAAAAAGAAATGATATTCAACGAACTATTATTATGCCTGAAGAATTAGCAAGAGTTGCCTATGAGTTTTACAGAAACAGGCAAATTGAAGGAGTTTTTCTAAGTTCGGGTATAATTAGCAGTCCTGACAAAACAATGCAGATGATGATTGATGCAGTAAAAATTTTAAGAATTAAATATCAATTCAAAGGATATATTCATTTAAAAATAATTCCTGATTCAGAAGAAACTGCTATTGCTGAAGCAGTTAAACTGGCAGACAGAGTAAGTATAAATCTGGAATTACCAACACAGCAGTCTCTTTCATTGATTGCTCCTCAGAAAAAATTGATTTCCATTCTTTGTGCAATTGAAAAAATAAACAAAATAATTGAAAATACTGACAAAGGAGCAAAAAGCCATACAACTCAGTTGATTGTTGGAGCAACTCCAGATACAGATTATGAAATTCTTCAACTCTGTGAAAATCTTTATAAAAACAATCAGAGGCTTAAAAGAGTTTATTTCTCTGCATATATTCCTGTAAATGATGATCCAAGACTTCCACAGATTCAAAAACCACCCATCCTTAAAGAGCACAGACTCTATCAGGCTGACTGGCTTATAAGATATTATGGATTTCAGGTTAAAGAAATTGTTTCAGAAGAAAAACCTTTTTTAAATGAAAAAATAGATCCAAAGCTTGATTGGGCTTTAAGGAATATTCATTTATTTCCTGTTGAGCTCGAAACAGCTTGTTTTGAAACAATTCTCAGAGTGCCCGGGATAGGAATCACATCTGCAAAAAGAATCTTAAAAGCAAGAAAAACAACTTCTTTAACTCTTGAAGGACTCAAAAATCTTGGTGTTGTAATAAAAAGAGCAAAGCATTTTATAACAATTGGAGGCAAGTATTACGGAAATAAAAATCTCATACAAAATTTCAAGCATCCAATTGAGCAATACAGTTTAGCTATTTAACAATATCATGCACTTTAATGAATTTTTTGCCATTGCTGTAATTTCATAAGCCTCATTAACTTTTTCAATAGGGAATCTATGGGTAATGAGAACATTAGAATCAACTATGCCATTTTCTATGAATTTTAAAGCCTCTTTCGTATCATCAGGTCCGCAGGAGTAACTTGTTGTAATAGAGATATCATTGAAATAAATATCGTTTACTGAAAAACATAGTTTCTGTTCAGGCGAAGTTGGAGTAAATATTAAAAGAGTTCCACCTCGTGAAACAAGCCTTAAAGAATTTGTTATCACATCTACGCTTCCAGGTCCAACTATAACTGCCTGAGCCATTAATCCATCGGTTAAATTCTTCAGTGCTTCATAAATATCTTCCCGGGAAACATCAATTACATGATCTGCACCAGCTTTCATAGCTTTTTCAAGCCTGAAAGAAACCATGTCCGCACCTATAACTTTTTGGGCACCAAACTGTCTTGCAAGCATAATGTGTATCTGCCCCATTACACCAAGCCCAATTACAAGCACTGTATCACCTTTTTTTATATTAGCTCTTTTTAAAGATTTTACAACGCATGCAACTGGCTCAACCAGAGCTCCCTGTTCAAAGGATAGAGAGTCTGGAAGTTTCAAAGTATCGTTTCTTAAATTCACTTCAGGAACAACTATGTATTCAGCCATCCCTCCTGGAATAATTTTCGATTTTCTCCATGTCTCACATTGAACAAAATCACCACGTTTACAGTAAAAACAACCCATGCATGGTGCATGATGGTGCACTGCTACCCTGTCTCCTTCTTTCAAAAAAATTTCTGATTTAATTTCTTCTCCAATTTTTACAATTTCTCCTGAAATTTCATGACCTAAAACAAGGGGTGCTTTTTTTTCAATATACCACGGCATTATATCACCAGAGCATATTCCACAGGCTTTCACTTTAACAAGAGCATCTCTTGGTCCTGGCTCAGGAACAGGCATTTCCTCTATTTTTATCTCACCAAATCTATAAAGTTTTGCTACTCTCACTAAACTTTTACACCTCTAATTGCCTCTGCAAGCCTTTTTATTACATCATTCAGATTTTCAACTTCCTGTACCACCGCCTCCGTTGTATTTTTCACTTCCTGTGCAAGCATGCTTGAACGCTCTGCTGAACGGGCAACTTCATCAGAGGCTGACGATTGCTCTTCTGTTGCAGTTGCTATCTGTGTTATCTGATCTTTTACCTTTAAAGAATGCTCAGCAATTTTATTTAATGATTTTTTTACTTCATTTAATGCTTTCAGGGCTTCAGCTACTTCACGGGCAGTAGCATCCATGCTTTTTAAACTTTCTTTTGATTCAGTCTGAACTGCAGTTATTTTCTGTGCTATTTCTTCAGTTGCTTTAATTGTTCGCTCTGCAAGTTTTCTTACCTCATCAGCAACTACTGCAAACCCGCGACCTTGCTCACCTGCCCTTGCTGCTTCAATTGCTGCATTCAAAGCAAGAAGATTTGTTTGATCAGCAATGTCTTTAATAACTGTAACAATATCTCCAATTTCTTCAACTCTGGTGTTTAAAGCATTTATAGTCTTTTTAAGCTCCACTGTGGAACGATTTGCTGATTGAACTGTTTTCATTGAATTCTCAGCAAGACCCTGCCCTTCTTTTGCTACATTCATACTTTCAGTTGCAAGATCAGAGGCTAATGCAGCATTTTTTGCAATGTCTGTTATTGTCTGACTCATCTGCTCAGCAGCAGTTGCAATCTGATGTGCCTGTGAAGTTTGCTCATTTGTTTTTGCTTTGACATTCTCAATATTTGCCTCCAGTGCACCGATTACCGACTGAAGTATTGATGCTGAATTTTTAATATTTCGGACAAGTTGCTGTGTAAACTCTTCCACTTTTATAACAGACCTTGCAATAAGGCCAACTTCATCTTTTCTTGTTCTGTAACTTTTACCAAATCCTATTGTGCTGAAATCTCCTTTTGCAACTTCTTCAAGCTTTTGTGCCATGTCAGGTATAGGCTTTAATCCTTTCTGTGTTACAACAAATATTAACAAGGCTACTGCTATTGCAGCGATTATATTTACAGCCCACATAAGATTTCTTATATGAGCTACCTCGCTTGCTATATCTTCAACATAACTTCCTGAGGCAATTATCCATCCCCATGAAGGATAATTTGTATAGGCAACAACTTTCTGTCTTGCAGAGGTTTCTCCTGGATTTTTCCATGGATAATAAATTACTCCTTCTTTTTTCTCAACAATTTCTTTTATAAACTCTCTTCCTTTAGCATCTTTTGAATCTATAATGTTTTTACCTTCTAAGGCAGGATGCACTATAAGTGTGCCTTTTCCATCAAGAACATACATATAACCAGTTTTTCCAACTTTAATGGAACGAATAAAATCTTTAAGATGTTTCATTGTTTTTGTTATATCAAATCCTATGAATAAAACTCCTACTACACTGCCGGATGCATCCTTAACAGGAACATATTTTGTCATGTAATCTTTTCCAAAAAGTGTTGCTTTACCAATATAGGTTTCACCTTTTAAAAGCAATTGATAGGCTGGATGATTTCTGTCAAGAGTTGTTCCAACTGCTCTTGTACCATCCTCTTTTTTAAGTGATGTAGCAATTCTTAAAAAATCATCGCCCTGTCTTTTAAATATTGTTGCAACTGAACCACCTGTAAGTGCTGTAAACTTGTCTGGAATTGAATTATCCGGCTTAATTGCAGCCGGACCCTGCGGGAGCATACTTTGAAAAATCTTCATGAACTTTTCAGCAGAATCCTTAGCAGCTTCATCAAAACAGGCAATCTGCTCCTTTACAAAATTTACCTCACGCTTCAGAGCATTAACATTGTAATTTTCAATTTTTGATTTTGTTTGTAAATAAATAACAAAAGCAACCGCAGAATAAACTATAAGAATTGATATCATTGAAAAAATAAATATTTTTTTACTCAATGAAAAAGAACCCATTAAATTTTGGATTTTCTTAAACATGCTCCCTCCCCTTTATTTCTTTTTTATTGCATAGATAAATTTTCCCTCAAAACTTTATACAGTTCCTCAACAAGCATTTTTACCGCAGCATTTTTTATATTTTTTGCCGCTACCGCAG
>NZ_JBMFOO010000027.1:0-4853 GCF_049969575.1 Thermodesulfovibrio sp.
GATGCCAGCTTGCACAAAACTCCGCATCAGTAAGAACAATAAAATACAACAAAGACGGAACTCTAACAAATTTCAACACTTCTGAAGCATCATATCTTGCCAGTATCTGGCAGACAGTTGACTCAACAATTGATTCAACAAAGGCTGGCTGCATAATAAGATATCTCAGAGGTGAGGATTTATCAAATGATTCAACATGTAAGAGTCTTCCCTATGTGCAGAGACCGAGAGAATTAAATATAAGTTCTTTTTGCAATGCAAACCTGACAGCAACATGGAAGCTTGGAGACATAATAAATTCAACCCCTTCGGTTGTCTCTGATCAGCCTGTAAATATTTACCACATAAAATATGGAGATAGCTCCTATGCTGAATTTATTAGAAATAATAGCTATAGAAATCGTCCAACAATTGCGTTTGTTGGAGCAAACGATGGAATGCTTCATGCCTTTAGAGTGGGCACAGCTGTAAATCAGCGAGATCCTGAACACCCTACAAAAATTCAGAATGCACCTAATGATACAGGAACTGATAAAATCGGGCAAGAAGAATGGGCATTTATACCAAAAAATGCCATACCATATTTAATCTGGTATGGAAAATCTGATTACTGCCATGTTCCAACAGTTGATTATAGAACCATTGTTGTTGATGCTAAGATTAACGGACAGTGGAGAACTCTTCTTGTTGGAGCAATGGGATTTGGAGGGAAGGCGATTCCACAGACAAATCCTCAATATTCATCAAGTGTATTTGTGCTTGATATTACTGATCCTACATCACTTCAGCTTGTGTGGGAGAGCCGTCTACCTGATAATACACTCACTCTTTCTTTTCCAGCTGTGTTGAAAGCTGATGATTGGTATTTAGTGATTGGCTCTGGTCCGAATGATCCTAAAGGGGAAAGCTCTTCCACTGCAAAAATATATTTTTTCAGACTTGCTGATGGCTACCTTACAAAAACTCTGACAGTAAAAGACGGGAATCAGACAGTAACAGCAGCAGTTGGCGATATCATGCCTGTTGATTTTGATTTTGACTACTCTGATGATGTGCTTTACTTTGGGACATATACCACAAACTCTGGAAATTTTTACAGGATTTATTTAAAAGGTAAGACCGTATCTGGACTTTCAGATAGTGATATTACTAAAGCTGTTTCAGTTTCAAGGCCAGTATTTGCAGCAGCGAATTTTACTGTTGATGAATTTGGCAAGCTATGGGTATTTTTTGGCACAGGAAGATATCTTAATAATACTGATAAAACAATTTCATATACAAACTACTTTATTGGATTTAAGGATGAATGTAAGGAAAGCGGTTGTAGTTATATTCTGGGTAGTTCAGGAATGGCAAATACAACCAGCACTCAAATTCAGGCAACAGTAACAGAGGTAAAAAAGATCTGCTCCTGTGATTCTTCTGGATGTAGTCAGGTTGATGTTGTTTATGATACAACTGCTGTAACTACAGCAGTTGAACCTGAGCATGGATGGTATTATCAACTTCCTGGAGAGGCTATTATATCTCAGCCGGCTGTGTTTGGAGGAAATGTTGATGTGCTTGTTTTTGCTCCTCCACAAGATATTTGCGCTTATGGAGGAAATACTGAATTGATGGCGTTATATTACAAGACAGGAACTCCTAATCCAAGACCTGCTGTGCTTTCAAGTCTTGCAACCAGTGGAACACAAGGTACTGTAACTGTTTATGCAAAAATTCCTATTGGAAGCGGCGCTCCTCCGTTTGGGAATCCGTTCCAGATTACTCAGGGAACAAGTTCAAAAGAATATACAAAGTTTGTGCAGGTATCAACAGGAGCTGTTTTAAGGATAGGACAACAAGTAGCCCCAGGATATGAAAGCAGGTTCATCTCATGGATAGAAAAATAGCAGGATTCAGCCTTTTTGAGCTTTTGGTGAGTTTTGCTATTCTGTCAATTCTTATGTATGTGGGTATTTCTCAATATGCAAGATATAAAGCAGAAAGAGAGCTTGTGCGTCAGGCAAACATGCTTGCAGATGAAATAAGCTGGATAAGGTCACAGTCAATAGCAAAAGAGCCTCACGGAATAAAAATTGATGTAAAAAACTATACAATATTTAAAGATGATGGAGATTGTCAATTAACTGATAATGATACTATTGTCAGTAGAAATAATTTTTTAACCGGGATTTCAGCAGATACATTAACTGTGGTTTTTGACAGAAGAGGATATTGTTATAATACCAGCTGTGGACTTGGTAGTAGCAGTATTACGCTCAGAAATGATAGAGGATCAACAAGATTAATATGCATTTCTCGGTATGGAAGAATAAGAGTAGAGACAGAGAAATGTCCAGATTAAATAGCAAAGGCTTTACATTGATTGAACTTTTGATTGCAACGATTATTGTTTTAGTTGTCATGCTCGGGCTTTTAAAAGGTATTCTTGAATACGAAAAATTCACTACAAGAGCAAAAATGAAGGACAGAGCAACTGAGATATCAAGACAATTTGCATCTTATATTGAGACTCTTCCCTATGCAAGCGATGGAAGTGGTATTACATCAATACTTTATACAAATAAATCTGAGTGGAATAATGTTCAATGTAGCTCTACATCATGCCTTTTTTTTGAACAACACCCAGAGTTTTACGACATAGGCTCACCAACTCTTTCTAATCCAATTAATGTTTCTTCCAATCTAAGGCTTTATCCATCAGCAAACAATGCTGGTGCACAATGTTCTTGCACAGGAGGCAACTGTCCTACAACACTTCCAGTATGCACATATGAGGGATTTTCAGGAAGACGAATTTATGTAGCAGTCAATATCGCAAGAATGGTGGATGATTATGGAAGAGAAACTGGCAAGGCAGCATCAGTAATGGTATGGTATTTTGAGCCATTTACAGATGAACTTAAGAAAATGGCAACTCTGGTAATTAAGGAGAAGAAATGAAAAAAGGGTATTCAATTGTTGAAATCCTTATTGTTATTGCTATAATGGGGATTCTGGCTGGAGGGATTATTTCTGCTTATCGCTTTATAGCAAAGGAAAATGTAACAAGGCACTTGTTTGCAAAGCAGGAGTCTGATGTAGCTGTGCTTGTAAATCAACTTTTAAAAGATGTTGAGTCCGCAGGCTTTGGAATTGATGCTAATACATTGGCATCTAACACAACAATATCTGGAGGGACTTTACAATTTCCTTCTTTAGCTTCAAGGGCAGAAAAATGGTCAGGATGCTGGGCAGTAGTGAAGAATGGTACATTAACAATACAAAGTAAGAATTTTTTAGGACAGAACTGTGAGTTTCCCAGTGCATGGTATATTGTCCTTGATCCTGTAAATAAAACAAATTTATGTCCATCAAATTCTGACTATTTATGCAGTGATTTAACAGGTATGAGTGGGATTGCTTTTTATGCTACAACAAACGATGATTATAAATATCCTCAATCTTTTATGGTTACTTATAATCTTACGCAGACAAACTTACCTAAGGAATGCGCCAGTGGAACATGGAATCTTACTAAAACTCTTGGAACACAAGGGAAGCATGGTTATCAGGCAAACCAGCCAGTTATCTCCTGCGTTTTCCCCAATGGATTTAGAGTCAAAGCAGGAATACAGAGGGGTAATTCAATTAACTATCAAGATGCGGTTTCTTCTTCGGATATTCAAAATCATAATCTTAAGTTATTTCGAATATGCCTGATTTTTCAGGTTGGTTCAGCTCAGAGTACTCCGTCAGCTCAACCAGGGTTTAGTACATTATGCGGAGGAGGTCCTAATATAGATCCTACATGGTGGAATAATACAGGGAGGTGGTATAGATGGAAGGTTATAGAGCAAGATATTTCATTAAACAATTATCAATAAACAATAGAGGAATGGCTCTTTTTTCTGCGATCCTTATAGCTCTTTTTGCATTGTTAGCACTGGCAGGACTTTATTTTGCCCTTATAAAACTGCTTGGCTCATCTCAGACAATAAAAACATATGCTTCAGTGAGAGATGCAGCAGCTGGAGGAGTTCATTCTGCGGTAATAATGATTCAATCAGGTTCATTTAATGAATACAGTCTTGGAGAGTGCACATCTCAGCCTATTGAGATTAATTTTAAACTTTATGGAAGTGATAGGCTTTTTAAAAACAAAATTACAGTGTGTTTAAGTGCATATAAAACTTTACCAGGATATGAAGTAACAGGAGTTGCCTATTCAAAATCAGGCGCAGGTTACAAAGGTTATATTTATACTATAATTTCAGAAGCAGAAGGACCGGAAAACACTCGTTCCAGAGTTGAAGCTATTTATGCAAGATAATTTTTAATTATAGAGGCATTTCATAGGAGAAGTAAATTTTTACGCCTTTTTCTTGAGCATACTTTCTCACAGGTGGTGATGCCTGATAGGTAACTGTTATGAGTATTTTTTCTCCTTTGAGAAGTGATTCAATTTTTTTGATTTTGTTGAGAAAGCTGTCTATGTCTGTCTTTTTAAGCTGGGTTTTGCATTCTCCGAGTATCCATTTTTCTTTACCGTCTGTTCTACCTTTGCCAAAGATGTTTATCTCTTCGTATCTGTTTGGTGAAATTTCAATGTAGTCTCTTTTGATAAAATCTATGGTTTGCAGAGCAAAATCTCTTTTTATTAGTTCAGGTAGTCCTTTGTATGCTCTGTCTTCAAGAACATAACCTACTGTGTGAGTGAGTCCTCCAAGTTGCTCTCTTGTTTTCTTGTGTTCACCTATAAGTTGTCTCAGTTCTTCTTCAGTGCGTTTTTGGGCTTCAGCAAGTTCAGCAATAGTTTGTTCAATTCTGGTAAGTCTTTGTTCGGATTTTCTTTGGGCTTCAGCAAGTTC
>NZ_JBMFOO010000027.1:4953-24946 GCF_049969575.1 Thermodesulfovibrio sp.
TTTGTTCAATTCTGGTAAGTCTTTGTTCGGATTTTCTTTGGGCTTCAGCAAGTTCAGTTACAATGTTTGCCAGTCTTTCAACTTCTTTTTTAAGTTCAAGAAAATCTTCACGTTTTACTACTTCACCTATTGCCTTTTCAATAAGTTTAAGAATTTTCAGAAAAGCAGACCTTATATGCGGATCAAGCTTTTCAAGTTCTTCAATTATTTCACTGCTGAATAGCATAATTTAGTATACTATTTTTTCGCAGTGAATATAAATTTCAAAAACTCTAAATTACTCCCAATGCTTTTCCAACCTTATGAAATGCCTCAAGAACTTTATCAAGGTGTTCATCTGTATGAGTTGCCATATAACTTGTTCTTATGAGCGCTTTTCCAGGTGGAACAGCAGGAGAAACTGCTACATTTGCAAAAATTCCCTCTTGCTGAAGCATCATAACAAACTTGAATGCAAGCTCATCATCTCCTACAATTACAGGAATTATCGGTGTTTCTGCTACTCCGATATCAAAACCCAGTTCTTTAAATCCTTTTAACATTTTATTTGTGTTTTTCCAGAGTTGCTCTCTTCTTTCTGGTTCGTTTTCAATTATGTCAATTGCTGCTGAAACTGCAGCAACTGATGCAGGTGGAGGGCTTGCACTAAAAATGAATGCTCTCGCAAAATGCTTGATATAGTTTATAACATCTTTATCGCCTGCTATAAATCCGCCAATTGAGGCAAGAGACTTGCTGTATGTTCCCATTATAAGGTCAACATCTTTTTCCAGTTCAAAATGTTCCACGGTTCCACGCCCTGTTTTACCAAGAACACCAATTCCATGGGCATCATCAACCATTACCCTTGCACCATATTTTTTGCATAAAGCTACAACTTCAGGAAGCTTCACTATATCACCTTCCATACTAAATACACCGTCAACTACAACAAGTTTAGATTTTCCTTCAGTTTCCTTAAGAATTCTTTCAAGATCTTCCATGTCATTATGCTTGTATCTTTTTACTTCACCAAAGGAGAGACGGCATCCGTCAACAATGCTCGCATGGTCCATTTTATCAATTATTACAACATCATCTTTCCCGATCAATGATGAAATTACTCCAAGATTTACTTGAAATCCAGTGGTAAAGACAAGAGCAGCTTCCTTTCTTGTAAATTTTGCCAGTTTCTCTTCAAGTTCTACATGAATGTCAAGAGTTCCGTTAAGAAATCTTGAGCCTGCACATCCAGTTCCATATTTTTTAATTGCATTGATTGCAGCTTCTTTAACCTTTGGATGATTTGTAAGCCCAAGATAGTTGTTTGATCCAATCATAATCATTTTTCGGCCATTCATTATTACTTCTGGTCCTTGAGCAGATTCAATCATTCTGAAGTAAGGATAAATACCCATGGATTGGATCTTCTGGAGTTGTTCTTTAAATTTAAAACACTTCTCAAAAGGATCCATTTTTCTTATATCCATTGATTCATTCTGTACCACTTTGCTGTCCATTCCATCCCTTCCTTTAACTTAGTTTTTGTTTTGAATCCGAGCAACTGCTCGGCTTTTTTCGTAGAGCAAACCCAGCATGGCTGGATAAGCTCCTGAAGTTTATCGCTATTTATTATACTTTTTTTGTCAAATTTTTGAAAGACTCTTATGAAAAACATGCCAATTGCCCGAGGAATTTTTATCTTAACAGGTTTTTTACCTAAAGCTTTTGATATAGCTTCAACTATTTCGTCAGTATTGTATGGTTGAGCATCTGCAATGAAAAAGGTCTCTCCAGTTGCTTTATCTATTTTTGATGCATTAATTATACCTCTTACAAGGTCATCCACATATATCATTGAATAGATGCCTTTCGTAAGATATAAAACAATTCCTGCCTTAATCATTTTAAAAAATGTAAGAAAATCACTGTCTCTTGGACCATACACAGCAGGAGGTCTTATTATCGTAATGGGTATTTTATCCTTGAAAAATTTAACAGCCTGCTCTCCAAGAAGCTTGCTCCTTCCATACTCAGATACAGGAGATGGCTCTGTATCTTCTGTTACAGGGATACCATCCAGACATGGTCCTACAGCTGCAAGACTGCTTACATGAATAAATCTTTTGACAGCGAAGTTTCTTTCAACTACTACCTCAGCAAGATTTTTTGTGCCAATGTAGTTTGACTGAAAAAACTCTTCTGGATGGCTTGCCTTTGTTATTCCTGAAAGATTAAACACATAGTCAAAATGCCATTCAATTTTTTTTAAGCTTTCTTTATCCGAAAGATCAGCCTTAATAATTTTTACATTAAGCCCTTTAAGAAAACGAAGTCTGGACGGATTTCTAACTATGCAGTAAACCTCGTAATTTTCTTTTAAAAGAGTCTCTACAAGATGGCTTCCTATAAAACCTGTTCCACCTGTAACAAGAGCCTTCAATTCTTTTTCCTCACCCGAAGAGTAAGTCCCTTTATGTCTTGCACTACAATTTCTTCATCCTTTTTTATTGGTTCATCTGAACGAGCTTGCCAGAGTTCTCCATGAACCATAACCATTCCTGAGGAGCTGTCAATATCAGTTTTTGCAATCCCTTCTAAACCAATGAGTTCTTCCACTCCTGTAACAGGTTTTCTTTTATGGGCTTTATATGCAAGCCTCAGAAGCACACCAAAAAACAATGCTGTTACCAGTGTTACAGGAATAATCACAGAGAGAGAGAGTTTAAATAAAGGATTCGCAGTATCAAAAAGCATTATTGAACCAAGTATAAAACATATTATGCCACCAAGTGTTAACAATCCATGAGAAGCTATCTTAAGCTCAAGAATAAATAAAATAACACCAAGAAGAATTAATCCTGCAGCAGCATAGTTTATCGGAAGTGTCTGAAGACTGTAAAAGGCAAGAATTAAAGAAATCGCACCAATTATACCTGGTAGAATGCTTCCAGGGTTACTTAGTTCAAAAATAATTCCGTAAATGCCAATCATTAAAAGAATGTAGGCAATGTTTGGATCACTTATGAAGTTAAGAAGCCTTTCTCTGAAATTCATCTCAATTTTATGTATTTTTGCCGACTTTGTGTTTAAAATTGCTTCTCCACGCACTGTTTTTACCTTCCATCCATCTATGTCTTTTATGAGGCTTTCAATATCTTCTGCAATTAAATCAATTACTTTAAGTTTTAATGCTTCTGTTTCTGTTGATGATATACTTTTTCTTACAGCCTGTTCAGCCCATTCAATATTTCTTCCTCTTTGTTTGGCAATTGATTTAATATATGCAACTGCGTCATTTGTTATCTTTTCTGCCATTGTTTTGTCCATTTTTTCACCTACTGCCACAGGATGAGCAGCACCAATATTAGTTCCCGGAGCCATTGCAGCAATATGAGCTGCAATTGTTATAAAAGCACCTGCACTGGCAGCACGAGCACCTTTTGGACAAACATATACAACAATGGGGATTTGAGAGTTCAGCATCTCTTTAACTATGCTTCTCATTGATGAGTCAAGTCCTCCTGGTGTGTCAAGCTGAATTATAACTGCTTCTGCATTTATCTCCAGAGCCTTTTTAATGCCTTTTATTGTGTATTCAGCATGAGGCGGATTTATAATACCATTTACTGTAAGAACCACAATCTCTTTTGCATAAGCTGGTTTAGTAAAACAAAACGCTATAAAAAGAAAAAAGATGCAGTATTTAATTTTTTCTCGCATGAGAAATTATAACAAACTTTTGATATTTTCTTTTAGTAATGCAATTGCTCTGTCTGAAAACTCCCTGTCTATCAATCCCATGCTTGAAGGAGTTTCAAAAACTCTTTCTGGCAGAGTTAAATTTTCAATATCAAAGCCACATTGAACTTTAAAGCGATACTTGTTTGCATAGATTTCTCTGCCTGTTTTTAAAAGCTCTTGTTCAGTTAAATCAAATCCTGCAAGTTTTAAACATTTAACTACAACCTCAGGAGTATAAATCTCCCTGGCAAAAAAGCATATAACAAGGCTTGAAAGAATCTGTCTCCACTGCTCTTCATTAAGAATTTTTTCAACTAATTGTTCTGGCGATACAGGCTTTGTCATGGCTTCTCTGTCAATGGCATATCCAGCAGAGTCAAGATGGCTGTGTCTTGCACCAAATAAATATCCAAGATGAGCACCTAATCCTGTATGATAACCAGGCATTTCATTTTTCCCATATGTTAAAGCAAACTGCCTTCCTCCATATTTTGAAGAAGCGTAATCAATTCCTCTGGCAATGTCTCTATAAAATTCGCTTTCTCCATAAACAATTTTTCTTATTAATTCAACATAAGTATCAGCATGTCCCCATTCAGGAATAATTCCTTCAGTTTGTTTCTCATTTATTATTCCTTTCTGAAAAGCTTCTGTAACCCATGCAAGGATAACTCCTGCAGAGATTGCATCAACTCCCATATCTTCAATTACTTCGATTAGTTTTAAAACATCCTCAGAGTTAGTAATTGCTAACATTGAGCCAAGAGCATAGATAAGCTCATAATCATAAGACAGATAAACCGTTCTATAAAAATAAGGTTCATCTTCATATGGTTTTCTTAATGCTGCAAGATGAATGCATGCAACTGGACAGTGAGCACAGGCAACTCTCCTTCCAAGATGTTTCTGAGCAAAGGCTTCACCAGACAGAGTTTCAATACCTGTTAATTCATTTGTAAGCAAGTTTTTTATTGGAATTCCTTTTGAAAAACTTAGTGGTAGCACATTTGCAGGTGTGCCAAGTTCGTGATATTTTTTCATTTTTTCAGATTCTAAAAGCTCTTTTAGGAGCTTACCATAGAGGCTTTTATATTCTGCAAAATGAGTAACTGGAAGGTTTCTTTTGCCGGATATTACAATAGCTTTAAGATTTTTACTTCCGAATACTGCACCAAGTCCAAGTCTTCCAAAATGTCTGTAAGTTTCCAAAGTTACACAGGCAAAGCTTACAAGTCTTTCTCCTGCTGGTCCAATTCTCATTATTGTTCTTAATCCAGCACCAGGCTCATGTGCTCTTATTATTCTTCCTGCTGATTCTTCCAGTGCCCACAGTGTTGTAGCATCTCTGAAAAAAACTTTATCTCCATGAATTGCAACATAGCATGGTCTTTCACTTCTTCCTTTTATAACAATTGCTCCATATCCTGCCATTCTGATAGCAATTGCGCTTCTTCCACCTGCATGGGATTCACCAAGATTTCCAGTATGGGGAGACTTAAACATTGCCACTGTTTTGGATGCTATCGGGAAAAGACCGTTTAAAGGTCCTACTGCAAAAATAATTGGATTATCAGGAGAAAATGGTTCAAGATCATGTGGACAGTTTTCTTCAAGAAGTTTTACTGCAACTCCTGTACCACCAATGTATTTTGAGAAAAGTTCAGGTCTTTCCTCAATCCAGAATCTTTTCTTTGTAAGGTCAATGTATAAAACTCTTTTTAAAATGTCTTCTTTAATCATTTTCTTACAAACTCCAATACTTTGTATGGACAGCTTTTTGCACATTCTCCACATTGAAGGCATACTACTGGTTTATTGATTGAACCATTCCATCCTATTGCATCAAGTATGCAGGCTTTAACACAATATCCACAACCACTGCATTTAGCTTCATTTAATAATATACCACCGCTTTTTCTCACAATCAGAGCATCCTCTGGACAGGCCCTTGCACAGGGCGGGTCTTCACATCCACGACATACGGACACTAAAAAACCTCTTGATATTCCACCATGAGAACGAACCTTTATGCAGGAACTCTCAAGCCCTACTGCTTGATGTGCCCGAGCACAGGCAAACATGCAAATGAGGCATCCAACACATTTTTCACTATCTTTTACGAAAACAGGCATAATGGAATTATAACATGTTATAATTTCAAACTGAAAATGGAAAAGGAAATATTTTTATTTTTTCATAAGACCCTGTCAAACAGTTTCCTGGACTTTTTAATGGTTTTTTTTACACAGCGGGGCTATATTTTATGGCTTCCGGTATTTCTTTTCATGATATACAGATACTTCAAAACAAAAAATTACATAGAAATTGTATATTTAGTTACAGCTATTACAGTCGGCGTATTTATTTCTGATTGGTTTTCTCTTGAAATTAAAAATCTTGTTCAGCGGGTTCGTCCATGTCATACAGAGTATTTTAGGGCAGTTGTTGGATGCACAGCTTCTTACAGTTTCCCTTCAAATCATGCAACAAATGCTTTAACAGTGGCTACTGTTTTAATTCTTTTTGGTAAAAGATTATGGAAATCCAGGTTGATTTCAATCTACGTTATTTCAGTAGCCATGCTTATAGGTGTGTCAAGGCTTTATCTTGGTGTTCACTGGCTAACGGATGTGCTTGGTGGTGCTTTGCTGGGATTAATTATCGGTTACGGAGTTTTTAAAGCTACTTTATCAGTGGTAAACATGAAAAGATTTTTTTACTTTTTCCTTATAATTCTGAGCCTTTTCAGAATTTATTTTATCATTCATGGACCAGTGGATCTCAGCCCTGATGAAGCTCATTACTGGGAATGGTCAAGAAGACTTGATTTAAGCTATTACTC
This sequence comes from Thermodesulfovibrio sp., assembly GCF_049969575.1. Taxonomy (NCBI): domain Bacteria; kingdom Pseudomonadati; phylum Nitrospirota; class Thermodesulfovibrionia; order Thermodesulfovibrionales; family Thermodesulfovibrionaceae; genus Thermodesulfovibrio; species Thermodesulfovibrio sp. The sequence continues at coordinate 11,519 of NZ_JBMFOO010000027.1, forward strand.
CAAGGGTCCAATGATTGCCTATGCAATTGCTTTTTCAACATGGCTCTTTGGTGATAATCCTTTTGGAGTGAGAATTTTTGCTGTAGTTTGCTCATTTTTGAGCAGCTTTTTTGTTTATAAGATTGGCAAAAAACTTTTTGATGAGAAAGCAGGATACATAAGTGGAGTTCTTTTTCAATTAATTCCTTTATTTTCAACATTTGGTGTGCTTTTTACAATTGACAGCCCCTTTATTTTATTCTGGATTGTTTCAATGTATTTTTTCATTCTTGCAGCAGAGGGGAAGATGAATTACTGGTTGCTTGTTGGTTTATTAATAGGGCTTGGACTTCTTACAAAGTATACAATGGCTTTTTTCTATTTTTGTATGTTCCTTTATTTCTTGAAGAAAGGGTTATGGAAGAACTTAAAAAATCCATGGCTTTATGCATCTTTAATAATTTCCATCATCGTTTTTTCTCCTGTAATGATCTGGAATGCCCAGCATGACTGGGTTACACTTAAACACACTGCAGGGCAGGCACATGTTTATGAGGGATTTAAAATTTCTTTAAAGTATTTTGCCGAATTTTTTGGAAGCCAACTTGCGGTTGTCACTCCGGGAGCATTTATTTTTGGATTGTATTTAATTCTGAGACCTTCAGCCTTAAGCCTTAAGCCTGATATAAAATGGTTTCTTATCTGTTTTTCAACGCCTATTCTTATTTTCTTTTTACTTAAAAGCCTTCAGGGAAAGGTTCAGGCAAACTGGGCAATGCCAGCCTATGTTGTGTTCGTAATTATTATTGCCTATTGCTGGGAAAGAAAAATTTTTCAAAAACTCACATTTCTGACAGTGATTATTGCTGTGTGTTTTACTTTCATAAACTATGCAATTGCATATTTAAATCTACCTGAAAAAATAGATCCTTCAGCGAGGCTTAAAGGATGGAAAGAACTAGGAATAAAAGTTTCAGAAGTAAAAAAATCACTTGAGAATTCTGGTAAAGTAATCATTTTCTCTGATAGATATCAGATTTCAAGTGAGCTTGCTTTTTATGTAGAAGGAAACCCACGTGTTTACTGCATAAATCTTGGCAGAAGAATGAATCAGTATGACCTGTGGCAGTCAATAAATAGTGAACTCAATGGCAAAATTCATGGAATTTATGTTGTTTATGGTCAGAAAGATTCACCAGAACCTCAGGTTTCTTCTGCTTTTGAAAGATGTGTTCCAGAGTATTTTACAGTTTATAAAAAAAGAGTTAAAATTAGAGATTATACGATTTTTAGATGCTACAATTTTAAAGGTATGCAGTTAAAAGTACCAGAAACCTACTGAAGGAGGCAAAAAGGATGGATTTATCAGTTGTAATTCCGCTTTACAATGAAGAAGAAAATATAAAAGAGCTTCATAAAAAGCTCACAGAAATTCTAACTAAATTGCCAATTACTTACGAAATAATTTATGTTGACGATGGAAGTACTGACAGTACATTGAAATATCTTGAAGAGATTCAACAAAGTGATCCACATGTGGTGGTTTTAAGTTTCCGCAGAAATTTTGGACAAACAGCAGCCTTTGCTGCAGGATTTGACTTTGCTCGTGCAGATGTGGTTATTACAATGGATGGAGATCTGCAGAATGATCCTGCTGATATTCCAAAGTTTCTTGAAGCAATAAAGGATGCTGATTTGGTAAGTGGATGGAGAAAAAAAAGAAAAGACCCATTCCTGTCAAGAAGACTTCCTTCCATAGTTGCCAACTGGCTTATTGGAAAGGTTACAGGAGTGAGAATTCATGACTACGGATGTTCTTTAAAAGCCTATCGCAGGGAAGTGGTTAAAAATCTCAAGCTTTATGGTGAGATGCATAGATTTATCCCAGCCCTTGCAAGCTGGTACGGAGTTAAAATAAAAGAGATTGAGGTACAACATCATCCAAGATACAAAGGAAAGTCAAAATATGGAATTGGAAGAACTGTTAAAGTACTCTTAGACCTTGTTACTGTAAAGTTTTTACATAGCTTTTCAACAAAACCAATTCAGTTTTTTGGTCCAATTGGAGTTTTATTCATGGTTCTTGGTGCAGTGATTGTTGGATATCTTGTCTTTCTTAAGATATTTAAAGGCATATCAATTGGTGGAAGACCCCTTCTTCTTGGTGGATTCTTTTCTGTTTTGATAGGCCTTAACTTTATTGGTATGGGACTTCTTGGTGAGATGATTGTCAGAGTTTATCACGAAGCTCAGAAAAAACCAATCTACATTTTAAAGAAAATTCTGGGACCCGGAGATTGAAAAAATATATAAAATTCTTCATTCGTTTTGCTGTAACTGTTTTATTGATTTTGTATCTTTTTAAAAAAATTGATATCACCCATGTTTTAAACACCCTTTTTCTGATAAATCCGTTAATTTTTTTATCTGCCTCGTTTTTATACATTCTTTCTTCTTACATATCAACGCTCAGGTGGAAAATTTTTCTACCTCAGCAGCATTTAAAGGTTTCAGAGCTTTTCTCACTTTATCTTATTGGCTCATTTTTTAATAATGTTTTGCCTGGAATAATTGGAGGCGATTTAATAAAAATTTTTATGATCAAGGAAAAAGCAGGACTTAAAAAGGCTTTAGCATCAGTTTTTATGGAGAGATACACAGGGCTTTTTGCTTTATTATTGATAGGTTTTGCATTTTTCTGTTTGTTTTATAAAAATCTTCCACAGCACAGGCTTATGTGGAGTGTGCCTTTAAGTTTTTTATCATTTATTTTAGCAAGCCTTTTTTTATTACTGCTTGGAAAGATTAAATTTTTCAAAGAATTCCATGATTATGTTTTAAGCTTCACGAGAAAACAGATTTTGCAGGCGATTTTTTACTCTTTCCTCGTTCAGTTTACTATAATTGTTTCAGTCTATGTAATTTTTCTCGGAATTGACATTTCAGTGTCTTTTATTGAAGTATGCATATTCCTGCCAATTATAATACTGATTTCAATGCTTCCAATTTCAGTCTCCGGTATTGGAGTAAGAGAATGGTGTTTTATTATATTTTTCGGAAAATCCTTCGGTAAAGCTCAAGTTGTGGCAGTATCATTGCTATGGTTTATGTCTCAGGTTTTTGCTTCTTTAGTTGGTGGGGTTGAATATTTAAGATTTAAGAAGACGCTGGATATAAAGAAGAAATAAAAATCTTTTTAAATCTCTCAGATTGTTCGGGAATGGATCAGTTTTAAATTTTTCAACTATTTCTGGTTGTATAAGTTTGTCTTCAATATTGAGATTATATTTTTTAACAATTTCACCAGCTATGTAAAACACATCCTCTCTTCTTTCTTTCAATGAAGGGATTCTAATAAACACAGGATTAATGAGTTTAATAAGAGAGCTTGAAAATTCCCCCTGCGCTGCTTTCACCCTTATATCTTCCTTCCCTATTAGGATAAATTTTACATCAGGAAATTCAACAGGGTTTATGTCACCAACTCTGTAAAACCTACCAGAACTAATTGCTTTTTCAAGTTTATTCTGAAAATTTATCGGCATTCGATCAAATTCTTTTATTACAAGAGTTCCTCCTTCTGCATTTTTTAGCACTCCCCTTTTACCCTTTTTTCCAAGATATCCTTCTTTTATTCCAAAAAATTCTTCTTCAAGAGTTTCTTCTTCTATATCACAAAAAATCATTACAAATGGTTTTTCTCTGCGAGGATTATCCTGAGCTGTATAAAGTGCTGCTGCAAGAAGTCTTTTACCCACTGCTGGTCCTCCATAAATAAATATGTTCCTGTCTTTAGCGTTTTCTTCAAATAAATTTTTCAACATATTAGCAAAAACAGCGTTCTTTGATTCAAACCTGAATTGTTTAAGCTGATAAAATGTTTCAGTGGAGAATTGGAGCTCTTCCATTACATTAAATTCCTTTGCAATGGAAAGGAATCTATCCATTACACTCTGAAGAATTTCAAGAGAATCAGACTCCTTTATACGGAAGTATCTTTTCGCAAGCTCAAGGAATAACTCCCTGTTGTCAACAACTGAAGGAAACATCAAAGCCTGAGCACCATATGCAGAAAGATCTGCAAGTAATGCTAAATCATAGCAACTTTGCAGTGTGGAGCCTTTAGGTGGAACAGGAGTTTTTATATCTTTTACTCCATCTTTCGGAAACATTTTATTCAAAATATTCACTACTTCTTTAAAGGGAGGGCATATAATGTTTCTTTTAAGAGTTTCAATATGATTTGTTCCAAAAACTTTTTCTTCAAGAAAAACCCTGTCTTCTAAGGGAAGTTTTATGAGAAAATGAATTATCCTTCTGTATTTAGGAAATTCATTGGTCATAAAAAGCAATCCAAGACAGGGAAACAATCCTGTAAAAAATGCTTCATCACGATGAATATGAGAAAATTTTTCTGATATCAAAGCTGAAATCTCAGCACTCAAAATTCCATATACCCATATATACAAGTCTTCATTTTCAAGAAAAAGTTCTCTTTGAATTATTATTTCTTCAATTTTTTTTATACCAAGATAGTTTATCATCTGAGAAAAGTTTGTTATTTCTATTTTTCCGCAGGGTTTGTTAACTTCCTGAAATATAAGATAGGCAATGACAGGGTCGTATTTTATTAATTGAGAAATTTTTTGGTCTCCTTCTTCCAAAAGCTCTCTAAATCTGGAAATTGTATGCCTGAATACAGGAAAACTCATCTCATTTATTATAATAAAAAACTATATTTACCGCAATATAAAGGAAGAAAATTGACAGTATTTTAAGATAACAGTTAAGATGATTTTGTTTAGGAATAATGAATCCATTGAAATCTATTGCATCCAAATTTTTAAATAAAGTATTAAAAAATGTATAAAGAAAAAGATTTTGACATAATTGTTGTTGGAGCAGGTCATGCAGGCTGTGAAGCAGCTACAGCCTGTGCAAAAATGGGTCTCAGCACAGCTCTTTTTACCATTTATCTTGACACAATCGCACAGCTAAGCTGTAATCCTGCCATTGGCGGACTTGCAAAGGGTCATCTTGTAAGAGAAATTGATGCTCTGGGTGGCATCATGGCAAAGGTAACAGATATGTCAGGTATTCAATTCAGAATGCTCAATCGTTCAAAGGGACCTGCTGTTTGGTCTTTGCGTGCCCAGGCTGACAGGATTCTTTACAATGTACACATGAGAAAACTTCTTGAAGCAACTGAAAATCTTGCAATAAAGCAGGCAATGGTTGAGGAGATTGTTGTTGAAAATGGCAGGGTTAAAGGAGTAATTACATCCTTAGGTGTTTTTTACGGAGCAAAGGCTGTAATAGTTACTCCAGGAACATTTTTAAATGGATTGATTCATATAGGGCTTGATTCTTTTGAAGCAGGAAGAGCAGGAGAGTTTCCCTCTAAGAGGCTATCAGAATCCCTTAAAAAGCTTGGATTAAAAATTGGCAGACTTAAAACAGGAACACCACCAAGAATTGATGCAAAGACAATTGATTTTTCAAAAACAGAGGAACAATGGGGTGATTTTCCTCCTCCAGCATTTTCATATTCAACAGAGGAAATTACAAATCCACAGGTCCCCTGTTATATCACTTACACAAATGAAAGAACTCACGAAATTATACTTAACAATCTTGACCGTTCACCTCTTTATAGTGGAAAAATTAAAGGAATTGGACCAAGATACTGCCCTTCCATTGAAGATAAAGTTGTAAAATTCAGGGAAAAGCCAAGACATCAAATTTTTCTTGAACCAGAAGGATTAAGCAGAAAAGAATACTATGCCAATGGAATCCCTACATCCTTGCCTTACGATGTTCAGATTGCCTTTGTAAGAACCATTCCAGGACTTGAAGAGGCAGAAATTATGAGACCTGGGTATGCTATTGAATACGATTTTGTTTATCCAACACAAATAAATCATACCCTGGAGGTTAAAGGAATTGAAGGACTTTATCTTGCAGGTCAAATAAATGGAACAAGCGGATATGAAGAGGCTGCTGCACAGGGATTGATGGCAGGAATTAATGCTGCGTTAAAGATAAAAGGAAAGGCACCTCTTATTCTTGGCAGAGATGAGGCATATATAGGAGTTTTAATTGATGATCTCGTTACAAAAGGCACGCAGGAGCCTTACAGAATGTTTACATCCCGTGCAGAATTTAGACTTCTTCTCAGACATGACAATGCAGACCTCAGGCTCAGAGAATATGGATACCGTATTGGATTAGTTGATGAGGAAACCTATGAGAAATTTTTAAAGAAAAAACAAGCTCTTGAGAAGGAAATCAAAAGACTGAAAACCACAATTATAAAACCTTCAGAGCAACTCAATAAAGCTTTGACTGAAGTTGGAACAACTCCCATAGAGGAAGCCATATCCCTTGATAAAATTCTTAAAAGACCTGAAGTCACTTATGAATTTATAAAAAAATTCGCCCCCTCTCAGGAAAATCTTACAAAGGAAATTGAAGAACTTGTTGAAATTCATATTAAATATGAAGGCTATATTGCCAAACAGCTGGAGCAGGTTGAAAGGATGAAGCAGTTTGAGGAAAAAGTTATCCCAGCAGATTTTGATTTTAATCTGCCAGGGCTTTCAAAAGAAGTGATTCAGAAACTTAATGAAGTTAGACCAAGAACAATAGGTCAGGCAATGAGAATTCCTGGAGTTACCCCTGCAGCAATATCAATACTTATGGTAGCTGTCCAAAAGGGCGCAGGCAGTAAAAAATAAATTTATGAAAGATTTAAAAACTTTTCTAAAAGAATGTTTAAATCTCAACGATGAAGCAACGGTTGATAAATTTTTGATTTATCTTGCTGAGTTAAAGAAATGGAGCAAAGTTTACAATCTAACTTCCATTGAAGATGAAAAAGAAATAGTAGTAAAACATTTTTTAGACTCTCTTTTGTATCTATCTTTTATTCCTCAGAAACCATTGAGCATTGCAGACATTGGAAGCGGTGCTGGTTTTCCTGGTGTGCCACTTGCGATTGTAAGAAATGATTTAAAAATAGCATTAGTAGAACCTTCATGGAAAAAATGTGCCTTTTTGAAAAATTTAAAGACAAAGCTTAATCTTTCTAACATTAAAGTTTATCAGAGCAGAGCTGAAGAAGTTGAAGAAAAATTTGATATTGTTGTTTCAAGAGCATTATGGAGCCTGAAAGAATTTGTTGAAAAATGTGAGCATTTACTAAAAGACAGCGGATATTTTTTAATAAGTAAATCCTTTAAACTTCACGAGGAGATGAAACAGTTGCCACAACAATACAGGACAGAGATAAAAGAGTTCAACCTTCCTTATGTAAATGGTAAAAGATATATTGTTAAAATAGAAAAATGCGAATCTTAGGAATTGATACTTCAACAAAATTTGCAGGTATAGCAGTATTAGAAGATGGAAAATTAATTGCTCAATCTACAATGCAATTTATGGCAGGACATTCTGAAAAACTTCTTCCAGAGATTGCTCATGTTCTTGAGATTATGAAAATTCCCATTGAAACAATTGATTATTATGCAATTACTGCTGGACCAGGTTCATTCACAGGCTTAAGAGTTGGAGTAAGCACAGTGAAAGGATTCTGTTTTATGACACAAAAAAAAGTTATTCCTGTTTCAACTCTTGAAGTTATTGCCTGGAGTTTTCCTTATTGTAAATATCAAATATGTCCGATTCTGGATGCAAGAAAAAGTGAAGTTTTTGCTGCTTTGTTTAAATGGACAGAAACACAAATTCAGCGAATTAAGGAGGATTCTGTAATTAATCTTGAAGCTTTGATCCAGTGGATTAAAGAAAAAACAGTATTTATTGGAAGTGGTGCAGAACTTTATAAAGAAAAACTGATTGAAAAGCTTGGTAATAAAGCTATACTATTACCTCAGGTATATTCACTGCCAGATCCAGCCATTGTAGCCTTTGTTGCATTACAAAGATTAAAAGAAGCAATTCATGCAAAAGATTTAAAGCCTGTTTATCTGAGGAAATCAGAAGCAGAAATAAAATTTGGATGAATTTAATTATAAGAAAGCTTAAAGAAGAAGACCTTTTAGCGGTTTTAGAGATTGCAAAACAGAGTTTTTCTATGCCCTGGTCATTAAAATCCTTCAGAGAGGAGCTTTTAAATCCTCAATCCATTCTCAAAGTTGCTGAATTTAATGGAGAAATTGCTGGTTATATAGTTTTGCGAAAAATACTGGATGAAGCAGAACTGCTTTCAATTGCTGTAAAACCTGCACTGAGAAGAAAGGGAATTGCAACAGAACTTATGAGAAATCTTCTGGATGAGATAAAAAACTCTGTAAAATCCTGTTTTCTTGAAGTAAGGGTATCAAATATACAGGCAATCAGTTTTTATGAAAAGATGGGATTTAAAAAAGTGGGGATGCGAAAAAAATATTATCTTTTACCTGAAGAAGATGGGATTATTATGAAACTTGATTTAAATTAATAAAACTCGGGCTTTAAAGTTCTATTCATTAAATCCCATGCTGCCTGTCGAGGTGATTTACCTTCATAAATAACCTGATAAACTTCATATGTAATTGGCATTTCCACATCAAGTTTTTTTGAAAGTTGCATCAAAGAAAAACTTGTCTCAACCCCTTCTGCAACTCCTCGCATGCTTTTTGAAATCTCTTCTAATGATTCACCTCTGCCAAGCCTGTATCCAACAGTGAAATTTCTTGAGAGCTTTGATGTGCATGTGAGAAAAAGATCCCCAAGTCCACTTAATCCTGAAAAGGTTATCTCTTTTGCTCCCATTTTTTTACCAAGCCTTATGATTTCATGTAATCCCCTTGTAATGAGTGCTGCTTTTGCATTATTGCCAAGCTCAAGAGCATCACAAATACCAGCGGCAATTGCAATAACATTTTTTACAGCTCCTCCGATTTCAGCTCCCAGAGGATCATCGTGTTCATATACGCGGAAATATGGAGTGTTAAAGATTTCCTGTAAAAGCAGTCTCTGTGTTTTTTCAGCACCAGATATTGTTACAGCTGTTGGTTTTTCTTGAGCAACTTCAATTGCAAAAGAAGGACCTGAAAGCACATAAGCCTTTTTATTTAGTATTTCTTCAAGAATCATTGAAGGTGTTTTTAGAGTTTCTTTTTCTATGCCCTTTGAGACACTTACAATTATATTTTCATCATTTAATTTACCCCTCAGGGAAATAAAAACACTCCGGATATGCTGAGTTGGAACAACATTTATAATAAATCTTGCTTTTTTAATTGCTTCAAATATATCATCAGTGGCAATTAAATTATCTGGTAGTTTAATGTTAGGTAAGTATAAGGGATTCTCTTTTTTAAAATTAATAGCATCAGCAATCTCTTTTTTTCTTGCCCAGACTATTACATCAAATCCTTTTTTTGAAAGTAAGGAAGCCAGGGTTGTTCCCCAGCTTCCTGCTCCTATTACTGCTATATATGACATATTATTTTAATTTACCAAACTCTTTAAGTTTGAGTTCCTTTCTTTTTATCTTACCACTTATTGTTTTTGGAAGTTCTTCAACAAATTCTATTTTTCTTGGATATTTGTATGGTGCTGTCTCCTTTTTCACAAATTCTTGAATTTCCTTAACAAGACTTTCAGAAGGCTCATAATCCTGGGTAAGAACAATAAATGCTTTAACAACTTCTCCTCTAACTTCATCAGGACTTGCTACCACAGCAGCTTCCTTAACAGCAGGATGCTTAATAAGAGCACTTTCAACTTCAAATGGACCAATACGATATCCAGCACTTATTATGACATCGTCTTGTCTGCCAACAAACCAGAAATATCCTTCCTCATCTTTATACCCTCTGTCACGGGTAAAATACCATTCGCCTCTGAAGGCAGCAGCCATCTCTAATTTGTCGCCAATGTATTCCTGAAAAAGTCCGACAGGTCTTTGAGGATTTATTTTAATTGCAATGTTTCCCTCTGTATCAGGAGGAAGGGGTTTTCCTTCATCGTCAACAATATCTATTTCAAAACCAGGGGTTGGAAGTCCTGTTGCTCCTGACTTCATCGGAACAAATCTGAACATAGCAAGAGTATTTACTGTTTCTGTTTGCCCATATCCGTTGTAGATGTATTGTCCAGTAGCTTCTTTCCACAGGTTAATTATTTCAGGATTTAGAGGCTCACCTGCTGCAACAAAGTGTCTTACTGTTTTAAATTTTAATTCACTCAAAGGAATTTCTTTGACAATCATTCTATAAGCAGTAGGAGGTCCACAGAGAGTATTTATTTCATATTTTTTTAATGTTTCCACAATCAACGAAGGTGAAAACTTTCCTTTTCTATAATATGTAAAAACCGTTGTTCCCATATTCCATGGTCCAAAAAAGCTTGACCATGCAGCTTTTGCCCATCCTGTGTCAGAAATATTCCAATGAATTTCATCAGGCTTTAAATCAAGCCAGAATTTCCCAGTTATTATATGAGCAAGAGGATAACTCACCTGAGTATGAAGAACCATCTTAGGTAGCCCTGTTGTCCCTGATGTAAAAAATATAAATGCTGGGTCATTGGAAAAGGTTTTCTCACCCAGAAATGCTTCGCTTTTTAGCAGTTCTTCATATTTATGCCATCCAGATTGATTTTCAGTATTGATTAAAATCACATCCTTACCGTATTTATTAACAGCTTCTTCAATTTTTGGGGCATTTTCACTGTCTGAAACAACAGCTTTCACATCAGCTGCTTTAAGTCTGTATTCAATATCTTTTGCTGTAAGAAGTGTTGTCCCAGGTATGGCAACAGCATTAATTCTCATAGTTGCAAGAACAGCTATCCACCATTCAGGTTTGTTTGGAAGTAGTATTAAAACTTTGTCACCTTTATTTATTCCTAATTTTTTGAATCCTCCAGCGAGTTTGCTTGAAAGTATGGTTAAGTCGCGGAAACTGAATTTTTTTAATTCATGTCCATCTGTCCAGATTAATGCTGTTTTGTCATTCCATTTGTCAAAAACATCCAGAGGAAAAGAAAATTTCTCGGGAACATTGAGTCTAAAGTTTTTGACTTCTTCATAGTAATTTTTCATAGTTTCTTGCATAGTACCCTCCATTGGTAATTTGCATAATCTAAAATTATAAAATAAAAGATTAAAAGTTTCAAATTTTTGTATTGACACCTGAATTTAATGAGAGAGTTAATAAAACATTTGTAGAGTATTCAGAAAATTTTTATGCCCTTGTCTGTTGAGAAGCTCTTACTTTAAAACCCTGAAAAACAGCGTTAAGATTGCAACAAGAACACCAACCTGCCCTGCCCAGAATATAAACATCCACTTTATAAGCGTAGTCTTTACTTTTTCTATTTTTACTTCAAGCTCAGCTTTTAGCTCAGCAATGTCTTGCTTTGTAGCATTCCTTAACTCAGCAATATCTTGCTTTGTTGCACTTCTTAATTCAACAATATCCTGTTTTGTAGCAAGCAAATCCTTTTTTCTTTCAAACTCTTTCTCTACTCTTAAATCAATGAATTCAAGAAGAGTTTTTGCAGATTCCTCTCCAATCTTGTTTCTTAATGCATCATAAATTTCTATCTCTGTCACAGGCATAGTTAAGTATAACATAAAAAAAAGATTTTGAAAAACTGTTGCTTATTCCCTAAGCCTGAGCTTTAAAATCTTCCAGTAAAGGTAAGTATAAAATATACAGAAAAAAATGCAACAGACAATAAGAATTTTTGTATTATCCCAGAATAAAAGAGCAGGAACAATTGCAAATGCATTAATAATCCAGAGAAAAACAGAAGTTAAAGGATTTCTAACATCTGGAGCATAAAGATTTAAAAAGCGTTTTATAAAAATTTTATAAATTATCATATGAAGATGAAGTCCATCTGGGCTCATAGCTGACCTTTTTCTTAAAATGCATTTTCTATAAATAGAAAAGAGGGTTTCGTAAATCGGATAAAGATTTACCATAAACACAAACCAGGCAGAAACTTGAGGATGTTTTTTTACAAGAAGGATACTACAAATCCCTATTAAAAACCCCGTAAAATATGCACCTCCATCACCGAGAAAGACAAGGCCAAAGGGATAGTTCAAAAGAAAAAAACCAAGAAGAGAAAAAGAGGCTATTACACATATACTTGTTATCTCATAATCTCCAAGTTTATAGGCAACAAAGGCAATAGCCATAAAAATCATTATGGAAACCATGCTTGCAAGCCCGTTAAATCCATCAATTATATTTATAGCATTAACTATTCCAACAATAGCAAAGGCTGTAAACAAAAGTGAAATTATCTCAATTTTCAAAAGGGGATCAAAAAAAGGAAGATCAACTCTTATAATTTTTACTTCAAGAAATTTAAAAACTAAAAGTGCTGAAATTATAAGAAAAATTATTCTAATTTTAGGGGAAAGTTTTCCTGAAAGGTCTTTCTAAGAGACCTGCTAAAAAGACAGGTAAAGAAAAGAGAACCAAGAGAGGAAAATTTGCTAAAAGCAATGCTAAAGTAATTCCTGAAAATACAGCAAGCCCACCGACTCTTGGAGTAGGGTGAGTATGAAAAGTCTGAGGTCCGATATGAAAATAATCACTAAGAAAAGCTCTATATTTTTTAGCTAAAATAATAATTAAAAGATTGACAAAAAAAGCTATAGCTACAAACTTAATCATTTTTTAACCTCGTTTATATCTGTCTTCAAATCTTACAATATCGTCTTTTTTTACGTATTCACCAACTTGAACCTCTATTATCTCAAGTGGGATTTTACCTGGATTTACGAGTCTGTGTTTTGTAGTCTTAGGGACAAATACATTTTCATTTTCGTGTACGAAGATCTCTTTTCTGTTTCCTTCTGAATCTTCTAAGATAACTTTTGCAGTTCCTTTTACCACTACCCAGTGTTCACTTCTTTTTATTCTGTACCTTTCCCTTTTTTCAAGCTCAGTATAACTTCCCCAAGGTCTATAAACTGTTTTATGAAACTCTGTTATTTTTTTTGTTTCTGGGTTTTCTTTTAATATGCACACTAAATCTTTTATCTTCTGTCCTTCACCTTTTTTGGCGACAACTATTACATCCGGTGTTTCTATAATCATAAGGTCTTCCACTCCAACTGTGGCAATAATTCTTTCGTTTCCAAGAATTAATGAGTTTTTTGTATCTATATCTACAACCTTTCCGAATTTTACATTTTTATCTTCGTCTTTATCAAGGACTTCATAAACACTATCCCAAGACCCAATATCAGACCAAACAGAGTGTTTTTCAAACTCTTCAAATATTGTTTTGATAGAAAATGCAAACATTCCACTGTTCCAGTAGTAATTACCTGCCATTATGTACTTTTGAGCGGTCTTTAAATATGGTTTTTTCGTGGAACTGGTATTCGTTGTTAGTTATGATGACTATATCGTTTACGTTTTCAACAGCCTTTAAACATCTTTCAACTGTCTTTTGAAAAAGGCTTTTACTTGAATC